>CAWUUC010000204.1:0-4757 GCA_963924905.1 uncultured Paracoccaceae bacterium | reverse complement strand
GTGTTTGGGCGTGGTCAGACACCGCCCACGGCGTCCACAAAGTCGTTGACTGGTCATAGTTTGGGGGCAACGGGCGTGCATGAGGCGATCTATAGCCTTTTGATGATGCAAGGAAATTTCATTGCCGCTAGCGCCAATGTGACCACGCTGGACCCTGCGCTGGACCCCGCGGAAATTGTCACGACTTTGCGCGAAAACGTTTCCTTGGACAGTGTCTTGTCCAATTCCTTTGGCTTTGGCGGCACCAATGCCACCTTGGTCATGTCTAAATATCTGGGGGCGTGATGGCCGATTTGATGAAGGGCAAGCGCGGGCTTGTCATGGGGGTCGCGAATGAGCGATCTATCGCATGGGGCATCGCCTCGGCCTTGGCAACTGAGGGGGCTGAACTGGCGTTTTCGTATCAAGGCGATGCGTTTGGAAAGCGTGTTGAGCCTTTGGCGGCCAGTGTGGGCAGCGATTTTCTTGTGGATGTTGATGTTGGTGATGATGCCAGTCTTGATGCTTGTTTTGACAAAATCAAAACCCGCTGGGGGACAATGGATTTTTTGATCCATGCGATTGCCTTTTCTGACAAAAACGAATTGACGGGGCGCTTTATCAACACATCGCGCGGGAACTTTTCGAATTCGCTGGCGATTTCCTGTTTCAGCTTTATCGACGTGGCGCGCCGTGCGTCAGAACTGATGCCCGATGGTGGCAGTTTGATCACGCTGACCTATGGCGGATCGAACCGTGTGACGCCGAATTACAATGTGATGGGCGTGGCCAAAGCGGCGCTCGAATCTGCGACGCGCTATTTGGCCAATGATCTGGGTCCAAGCCAAATTCGCGTGAATGCGATCAGCCCTGGGCCAATGAAAACCTTGGCTGGTGCTGCTATTGGTGGCGCACGGGCAACATTCCGCCATACCGAAGCCAATGCACCAATGCGCGCCAATGCAACGCTGGAGGCGATTGGCGGCACGGCGGTTTGGTTGTGCAGTGACTACGGCAATTGTACCAGCGGCGAAGTGGTGCATGTTGATTGTGGATATCATGTCTTGGGAATGCCGCAGCAAGACAATCTCTAGCGCGATTGCTGAAAGGTGCCTGCGGCGTTGATATTTGGGCTAGTCTGAAAGAACAAGGCTATGGAACGTAGGGTATTTATTACATTACCAGTCGTCGATGTGGCACGCAGCCGCAGCTTTTACCAAGGTTTGGGATTTGCGATCGATGATCGGTTTTGTGATGAGATGAGCGCTTGTCTCGTGATCTCGAATAGCATTTATGTCATGCTGCTCGCGCATTCGCGTTTTCAGGACCTGTCGGTGCGCCCAATGATTTTGCCAAATGATGGAGCAAGCGCGCTCATAACTTTGTCTTGCGCTTCGCGTGCGGAGGTGGATCAGATGAACGCGGCTGCCCTAGCGCTTGGCGGGGCAGAGATTCACGGGGCGGAAGATTTGGGACATATGTATTCACGTGCCTTTGCCGATCCAGATGGCCATGGCTTTGGGATTATGTGGATCGATCCTACAGAGTAGGAATTGGATTTTGCCAGAAAGGGTAAGGCAATGGGGAAAATGATTTTCGTGAATTTGGCCGTGGCGGATGTCGCCAAGTCGCGCGCGTTTTATGAGGCCTTGGGATTTTCAATCAACGCACAGTTTTCAAACGATGACGCAGCTTGTGTGGTCTTGTCTGACAATATCTATGTGATGATTTTGGCACGGCCATTCTTTCAGACTTTTACCGAACAGCCTTTGGGCGCGCCAGCCGAAACGATCTCGGCAATTTATGCGCTGAGTTGTGATCATCGCGCAGGGGTGGATCAGATGATGCAAGCGGCCTTGGCCGCAGGCGGCACCGAACCAATGCCCGCGCGCGATCTTGGGTTCATGTACAATCGTATGTTCGCTGATCTGGATGGCCACGTGTTTGAGCCGATGTGGATGGATCCTTCGGCCGTGCAATCCAACTGACCTAGATGAAATCCAACGATTGACTGCATTAAGCCGGTGTCAAATGGGTCTTAAAGTTGGCTGATATGGCGCAGTTTTTGAAGCAGTTCCAGCAGCATTCTTGATTCCGCATCCGTCAATGCGGCGAACATCCGCTTTTCATGTACCGCGACCGCGCCTTGGGCGAGACCGAGTAAATTGAGTCCCTTTTCGGTGGGGACGAGGGCGTGGCGGCGGCGGTCACTGGCCACACTTTGGCGTTCGATCAATTTTCGTTTGCTTAGGTCATCGACGATTTGGACAAGGTTAGAGCGTTCTATATTCAGCGCTTCGGCCAACAAGGTTTGGCTGATACCCGGCTTTTGTGCAACGATTGAGAGGGCAGAAAAGGGGACAATGCGAAGATCATAATCCGCTAAAACTTTTGTCAAATCTTGCCGAACAAGCCCGACAACGCGGGTCATATTATAGCCGATAAATCCCGAAAGATTCTGATCCAATGTGATTGTCTGATCTGTGGGATCCATCTTTGGGTGCCTTTGAAAACTTTGACTTCTTATGCCAGACTAAGGCAATCAGACAATTTTATCAATCAATGCCGATCTGAGCGCGAGTAAGGGCGCGTTAGCCGTTCAAAGTTGCCCGGTATTGGCTGGGCGAGCTGCCCGTCATACGGGTAAAGAAGCGGCTGAAATAGGACGGTTCATCAAACCCCAAGCGATGTGCGATGGTCGCAATTTGCAGGCGGGTGTAGGCAAGGTTGCGGCAAGCCTCGCGGGTGACAGCCTCATGGATCAAACCTTGAACGGGGCGTCCTGTTTCCAAAAGTGATAGGCGCGACAAATGGCGCGGTGACATTGCCAAACGGGCCGCACAATCAGCAACGGTCAGCCGAATAGAGGGCGCATCATCAATCAAAGCGCGCAGTTGCAAAATACGTGGGTCTTGGGCGCGTTCTTGCGCGCGCCCAGATAGGGTCAGAACATCTACCAAAAGAGCCGCTGCGGTGGCGCGTATTTTGAGACGGCGAAACGGTCCAGTGTCGCGATGTGCCGCAAGAAGTTGGGCAAAAGATTGATCTATTTGCGGGCCAGTTTTGGCGAGGAAAGGCTGGGATAAGATCGCGCTGCTTTCGGCATTGGGGCCGAAATAATCAGGCCATTCGACAAGGGGTAAGGTCATCACCGTGCCCAACGCCTGTTGACCAAAATCAAAGGAATGGGCGGTTCCGCTGGGTAAGTTTACCAATGTATTGGCCAAGAAAGGTTGGGCCAAGCCCTCGATCGTGACGCGGGCCACGCCTTGGCGCAGGTGGACGATTTGGTGTAAATGCCTATGGCGATGGGGGGCGATGATCCAGTTTAGATCCGCAGCGCGATCCAAAATCTCTTCGACATGCAAAATATCTGGAAAGGCTGCTGCCTCGCCATACAGGGCAAAATTTGGCACGGCGGTGATTTGCGTTGTCATGTCCGAAAAGTGTCAGAAATCGGCAGAGCTGTCCATAGGATGATAATGGGAATGAGCCTAAAGATGTCAAAGCAGCGGAGGAATGAGATGCGAACACAAGTGGCGATTATTGGTGCGGGTCCTTCGGGGTTATTGCTGTCGCAGATGTTAAATCAGGCGGGCATTGCCACCATCGTGTTAGAGCGCAAATCACGCGCCCATGTTTTGTCGCGCATTCGGGCCGGTGTGCTGGAATGGGGCACGGTGCAAATGTTGCGAGCGGCGGGTGCAGGCGACCGTATGGACCGCGAGGGTTTGGTGCATGACGATGTGTCCCTAGCCACCAATGGTGAGTTGTTCAGCGTCAATTTTCATCAGCTTACGGGGCGTAAGCTGATGGTTTATGGGCAAACCGAGGTGACCAAGGATCTTTATGACGCCCAAGACGCGATGGGGGCCAATATTTTGCATGATGTCGCGGATGTGGCCTTGCATGATGTGACCAGCGATCACCCCAGCGTCTCTTTTACCCAAGATGGTGTCGCACGGATATTGGACTGCGATTTTATCGCGGGTTGTGATGGGTTTCATGGGGTCAGTCGTGCCACGATTCCCGCAACTGTGCGTCGTGAATATGAAAAGGTCTATCCCTTTGGATGGCTGGGCGTTTTGTCTCGCACCCCGCCTGTGCCGCAAGGATTGGTCTATGTCGGATCAGAGCAGGGATTTGCCCTTTGCTCTATGCGAAATCCCAGTCTTTCGCGCCATTACGTCCAAGTGCCGCTGACCGATAAAGTCGAGGATTGGTCAGATGCAAGGTTCTGGCAGGCCTTATCAGACCGTTTGCCCGAAGCCGTGCGCGCTGGGCTGATGACAGGGCCATCCATTGAAAAATCCATCGCGCCCCTGCGGTCATTTGTCAGTGAGCCGATGCGCTATGGGGCGTTGTTTTTGTGTGGGGATGCCGCACATATCGTGCCGCCCACGGGGGCTAAAGGGTTAAACCTTGCCGTGTCCGATGTGTTCTATTTGCATGACGGTTTGACGCGCCATTATGGCAAGGGCGACAGTCAAGGCTTGCATGATTACGGCGCGCGGGCTTTGGCGCGGGTTTGGAAAGCGATGCGGTTTTCATGGTCTTTGACAACGATGATGCACCGTTTTCCCGAACACAGCCCCTATGAGCGCAAGATGCAAGATGCCGAATTGGCCTATTTGAAATCATCCGAAACCGCGCAGATTGCTTGGGCGGAAAATTACACTGGCCTTCCCTATTAGGCCAAGGCGCGTTTGGCAAAGGCGCGGGCTGTCATGGGCGCCTCGCCCATGGATCCGACATCCGACAGATCGGGCCAATGCGAT
>CAWUUC010000203.1:0-5301 GCA_963924905.1 uncultured Paracoccaceae bacterium | reverse complement strand
CAGATCCAGTGCCTCTTCCTCGGTGCAAAAGGTGATGTGCAATGACGATAGGCCGTTTTGATCCGCGATCCCTATCGCCGCTTGGGCCAATGTGTCGCGATGTGCGGGCCCGCCCAAAAACCGTTTGCCCGTGGCGGGGGTAAAGGGGACGGCGCATTGCAGTTTTGGGTAATATTGACCGCCTGCCCGTTCATAGGCCTGCGCCCAGCCATGATCAAAGATATATTCGCCCTGCGAGTGGGATTTGACATAGATCGGCATTGCGGCCAACAGCCCATCATCTGTCAAGACCAATGGCCGTGCCTGCCAACCTGAACCCGTTCCTGTGGACCCTGACCGTTCCAGCGCGGATAAAAACCGATGGGTGGTAAAGGGGTCTATCGGGCGATCCGATGACGCATCTGACAGCGCGTCCCACGCATCGGCCGTCACCTGTGACATATCGGAAAGGAGTTCGATCTTCACGCAATTATCCTTTGATATGCATCGCCTTGTGGAAACATAGGGCGAAACAGATCATCAGCAATAACGCCATCAGCCACCATAAGAAAGAAATATTGCAGCCCCAAGCGGCGGGACAAGGAATGGCCCCCGCGAAGGGGGCCATGTAACCTTAGGCCTTGGCGTCGCCTTTGACTTTGTTCACAGCCTTGACCAACATGAACACCACAAAAGCGATGATCGCAAAATTGATGATCGCTGTGATGAACGAACCATAGGCAAACACGGCCGCACCGGTTTCTTTGGCCATCGCCAAGGATGTCGGACCAGTGCCAGACAGATCAATAAACATATCCCCAAAATCGACGCCGCCCAAAATGACACCGATGATCGGATTGATCAGATCAGCCACAAGGCTGTTTACAATCGCAGTAAACGCGGCCCCAATGATGATACCAACGGCAAGGTCCATGACATTGCCTTGTGCAATAAATTCTTTAAATTCTTTAAGCATTCTAAATCCCTTCCAAAACGGCATTCTGCCTTTTCTCAATCCCCTACAATTTTGCGCAGAGCCTTTGTAGTATTGCACATCTTTAATCCTATTTTTATCCTTTAAATTCGGCTTTAATGGGGAAAGATTCAGGAGAGTTATCATGTCAGACCTTGCCCAATTTATGATCACGAAACGCTGGCCAGTGCGCACGGCAGGGGCCGTGCAATTATATTCCTTACCCACGCCAAATGGGATAAAAATTTCCATTGCTTTGGAAGAAATGGGCATCGCCTATGATGCGCATCTGATTGATTTTGCGACGAATGATCAGACAAGCCCTGAATTTTTGTCCCTAAACCCGAACAATAAAATCCCAGCGATTTTGGATCCAAATGGCCCAAATGGCGCACCTTTGGCCTTGTTTGAAAGTGGGGCGATCCTGATTTATCTGGCCGAAAAATCGGGAAAATTCCTACCCCAAGATAACCGCTATCAAGTTTTGCAATGGTTGATGTTTCAAATGGGGGGCTTGGGGCCGATGTTTGGGCAGTTTGGGTTTTTCAACAATTATGCGGGCAAAGAGATCGATGATCCACGTCCAAAAGAACGCTATCGCGCCGAGGCAGAGCGTTTGCTGCGCGTGTTGGATCAGGCCTTAGTGGGTCAAGATTGGATTGCAGGTAAATATTCCATTGCAGATATGGCGATTGCTCCATGGGTTCGTACGATGCGCGACCACTATAAGGGGGGCGATCAGGTCAAATTAGACCAACGCCCAAATGTTCTGGCCTATTTAGAACGGTTTTTGGCCCGCCCTGCCGTGCAGCGTGGATTGAATGTGCCATCGCGACCTTAATCAGGGCTAGCCCTGATCATTCGCCGTAAGGTATCCAGATTGTTTTGACCTCGGTGGCCGCTTGCAAAAACGTGCGGCCTTCGGGGGCATACCAATCATAGGCACGGGCATTGTTGACCCATGTGCGTTTGATATTGCCGGCTGATTCCATCTCTATCGTTTTGGAAATCGGGCTAGAGGAAAAGGACCATACCGCATCCACATCTAGATGTCCCGCCAAAGGTTTTGCCAATTCGCTGTGCGATCCCGTGACGATGTTGACCACACCTGCAGGTAAATCAGATGTATCCAAGATCTGATAAAAATCGGTGGCCGACAAGGGCGCCACTTGGGATGGAATCAAAACACAAGTATTTCCCATAGCAATTGCGGGCGCCATGACGGATATCAGACCCAATAGCGGTGCCTCATCAGGGCAAAACGCACCGATCACACCCACGGCCTCGTGCATGGCAAGGGCCACGCCGCGAATGGGGACGGATTTGACAGCCCCGTCATATTTATCTGCCCATGCCGCATAGGTGAACAGGCGGGATATCGCGGCCTCTACTTCGGCAGTGCCAGATTTGCCCGTCATATCTTGGATACGATTGGCAAATTCGGGCGCGCGGGCAGACAGGTTTTCGGCAATGTAAAACAAGATCTGCGCGCGGTTATGGGCAGATGTCTTGGCCCAACCTTTGGCGGCCTGTGCGGCCTCAACAGCGTTGCGGATATCTTTACGATTGCCGATGCCAACATGACCCAAAAGCCGCCCCTTTGGCGACCAAATGGCCGAAGAATATCCGCCGTCAGGGCGCGCCTGTTTGCCCCCAATATAGAGTTTCGCGGTGCGGTCCAGCGTGTCAATCAATGCATCCTTTGGGGCGGGAACGGGGTGCATTTCAGCCAAGGATTTGGATTTGGTGATGGGTTTAAGATAGGCAATCATTCCCTCCCATCCGCCTTCACGGCCAAAGCCAGACTCGCGCATGCCGCCAAACCCTGCCGCCGCATCTAGCATATTGGTGGCATTGACCCAAATCACCCCCGCCTTGATTTTGGGGGCCATATCCAGCGCAAGGTTCAGATTTTCTGTCCAAATGCTGGCTGCCAGTCCATAGCGGGTGTTATTGGCCAATTCGACCGCCTCGGCGGGGGTGCGAAATGTCATCGACACCAGAACGGGGCCAAAGATTTCCTCTTGCATCAGGGGGCTTGCTGCAGACAGTCCCGTGATCAATGTAGGCGGGTAAAAGCAGCCCTCTGGCACCGCACAGGCGGCGTGATAGATCACCCCATCTGAGCCCGCGACCAGTGATCTGATGTTGGCCAATTGGCTTTCATCCACAATCGCGCCCATATCAATACATTTATCCAACGGATCGCCCAAACGCAGACCATCCATGCGGCGTTTTAGTTTTTCGTGAAAGCGGTCTGCGATACCCTCTTGGATCAACAATCGGCTGCCTGCACAGCACACCTGCCCTTGGTTGAACCAGATCGCGTCAACCAAACCTTCGATCGCGCTGTCGATATCGGCGTCATCAAAGACGATATAGGGGGATTTGCCGCCCAGTTCCAATGTCAGCGCCTTACCCACCGTGGCAGCGCGAATTTTGCGGCCGACTTCGGTTGATCCGGTAAAGGCAATTTTATCAACATCTTGATGTGCGACCAGCGCCGCACCAGTTTCGCCGTTGCCTGTGACGATGTTGAGCACACCCTTTGGCAAACCCGCTTCTCGTGTGATTTCGGCAAACAAAAGGGCGGTTAGCGGGGTAAATTCTGCGGGTTTTAACACCACCGTATTGCCCGCCGCCAAAGCAGGGGCCACTTTCCATGCCAACATCAACAGTGGAAAATTCCACGGGATCACCGCGCCGCATACACCCACGGGCACAAGGTCGGGCAATTCTGCATCACGCAATTGCGCCAGTCCTGCATGAAAATAGAAATGGCGGATGACCAAAGGAATGTCGATGTCGCGGGTTTCGCGGATTGGCTTGCCGTTATCTAGCGTTTCCAGCACCGCAAAAAGCCGTGCATGTTTTTGCACAAGCCGCGCCAACCCGTAGATATATTTGGCGCGGGTATGTGCGGGCAGACGCGCCCATTTGGCATGGGCCTTACGGGCGGCGGTCACAGCCAAGTTGATATCAGCCGCACTGCCTTGGGAGATATCGGCCAGATGCTGTCCCGTGGCGGGGTTTTTGGTGGCAAAGGTTCTGGCGGGCGTCGTCCATCCACCATCTATCCAATGTCCAAAGCTGCCTTGATGGCCGGCGATCCACGCCATCGCCTCTGCCGCCGATTCAGGTGCTGGGCCGTAAGCCATGCTGTCAAAAATATCGCGCACAGTCATCGTCTATCCCATCGCATGGCGGTTGGCGGCCGAATAATGGCCCGTCAGGTAATGTTCCAACTGGCGTTCAATATCGCCAAGCAGACTGCTTGCCCCGAAGCGGAACAGATCAGGTTGCAGCCAAGGATGGCCCAATTCATCCTTGATCAAGGCCAGGTACAGCAACGCATCCTTGGCCTTGGAAATGCCACCCGCAGGTTTATAGCCCACCTTGACGCCCGTGCGATCTTGGTAATCGCGAATGGCGCGGATCATGGTCAGTGTCACGGGCAAGGTCGCGTTGACGGTTTCCTTGCCTGTCGATGTTTTGATAAAATCCGCCCCCGCCATCATGCAAACCAAACTGGCGCGTGCGACATTTCGTAAACTTCCCAACTCACCCGTGGCCAAGATCGCCTTGACATGGGCATCCCCACAAGCGGCGCGCATCTGCGCCATCTCATCATACAAAGCCTGCCAATTTTGCGTCAAAACATGGCGGCGTGAAATAACAATGTCGATTTCACGCGCACCCGCCTGCACGCTTTCGCCAATTTCTGCCATACGAAGATGCAACGGCGACAGGCCAGCGGGAAACCCCGTCGACACGGCAGCGACTGGAATGTTTGTGCCCTCAAGTGCGCGCACCGCAGTTTCGACCATATCGTGATAAACGCAGACCGCACCAACGGTCAGGCCCGTCATACCCAAAGCATCCAGCATCTGCGGTGCCACAGGCTGGCGCGCCTTGGCGCATAAACGCTGCACCCGCCCCTTGGTGTCATCGCCCGATAGCGTGGTCAGATCAATCAACGACACAGCCTTCAACAGCCAAGCCGCCTGATAGTCTTTTTTGACAGATCGCCTGCCGCCAATGGTAGCCGCGCGACGTTCGATCGCCGATGTATTTGCCTGAACCGATGCCACCCAGTCCAAATCCAGCGCCATTCCCGCATTACGGGAATGTGTCACCTGCGGCAGTTGGATGGTTGACGTGATGGTCTGCATAACTGATTGCCCAAAGGTTGCGCTAACCAGTTTGACCGAATGGTCTAAATTGTGCAAGCGGCGGTGGTTTATTCTTTTTCCATGTCGCGGTCAAAGCTGGCCCATTCGCTTAGATTGCCTGTTTTGGGAATTTCATCGCGCTTGAGGGTCAAATGCAAGTGGGTTTTTGCCAGATAA
>CAWUUC010000202.1:0-3032 GCA_963924905.1 uncultured Paracoccaceae bacterium | reverse complement strand
CGCTGAGGGATCATGGCCGCGCGGTCAAAATGCTGTGGCAGCATGATCCGACCCAACCCATCGGCGTTTGGGACGAGGTGCGCGAGGACGCCACGGGCCTGTTTGTCAAAGGCCGCATTTTGACCGCGATTGATCGTGGCCGCGAGGCGGCGGCCCTGCTGGAGGCGGGGGCGATTGACGGTTTGTCGATTGGCTATCGCACGGTGAAATCCACACGCGATGACAAAGGCCAACGCCTGTTGTCGCAGTTAGAGCTGTGGGAAGTGTCGCTGGTGACCTTTCCCATGCTGGCAGAGGCACGGGTTTCTTTGAAAGGCGAGACGCCCGACGGGGAACCTTGGGCAGAGGTGGCCGCGCTGTTTGAGGCGGCGCGCCTGACCTTGGAGGGGGGCACCTAGCCCTAAAACGGGCCAGTTTGGCCAATCTTTAGGAACATGAACATGACCGAGACAAAGGCTCGGGTGGATGGCGCATTGCCAAAAGCCCTGCATCCGGAGGTGACATCCGCCATGGCCGGATTTTTGAATGCCTTCAGGGGCTTTCAAGACGATGTGAAACAATCACTTCAACAACAGGAAGAGCGACTGACCATGATGGACCGTAAAACAATGACCTATTCCCGCCCCGCATTGTCGGTGCAGGCCGAACCAGATGTGCCGCATTCCAAGGCCTTTGGTGCCTATTTGCGCACGGGTGATGATGATGCGCTGCGGGGCCTTGTCTTGGAGGGCAAGGCGATGACCACAGCGGTGGCAGCAGATGGCGGCTATTTGGTTGACCCGCAAACCGCCGATACGATCCGTTCAATGCTGGTGTCCACATCCAGCCTGCGCTCGATCGCCAATGTGGTACAGGTTGAGGCCAGTTCGTTTGATGTGCTGATTGACCGCTCTGAGGTGGGGTCGGGTTGGGCCACAGAAGCTGCCGCAACATCTGAAACGGCGTCACCGCAGATCGATCGTATTTCGATCGCATTGCATGAATTGTCGGCCATGCCCAAGGCCAGCCAACGTTTGTTGGATGACAGTGCCTTTGACGTCGAAGGCTGGCTTGCAGGGAAAATTGCGACCCGATTTATCCGCGCCGAGGCGGCGGCCTTTATCAATGGGGACGGCATTGACAAGCCAAAGGGAATTTTGACCGGAACCAAAGTGGCCAATGGCAGCTGGAGTTGGGGCAATCTGGGCTATGTGGCCACGGGTGCGGCGTCTGATTTTGCGCCGACGAATTCAGTCGATTGCATCATCAATCTGGTCTATGCGCTGGGGGCGGATTACCGCGCCAATGCTGCCTTTGTGATGAATTCCAAGACAGCAGGTGCCGTGCGTAAGATGAAGGATGCCGATGGCCGCTTTATGTGGTCGGATGGTTTGGCGGCAGGTGAACCTGCGCGTTTGATGGGTTACCCCGTTTTGATCTGCGAAGATATGCCAGATATCGCGGCCAACGCCTATGCGATTGCCTTTGGCGATTTCAATGCGGGCTATACCATCGCCGAACGCCCTGACCTGCGTATTTTGCGCGATCCCTTCTCGGCCAAGCCAAACGTTTTGTTTTACGCAAACAAGCGCGTTGGCGGCGATGTGACCGATTTTGCTGCGATCAAATTGCTGAAAATCGCCGTTTCATAAGGCGGGTGAACCCTATGGGCGCGCGGGTGGCGCGCCCAAATTCACGAATATTTTTGAAAGGCACGCGCCATGCTATTGAGCGAACTGAGCCAAAGCCCGACCACCGCTTTGCCGATTGCGGTTTTGAAAGATCATATGCGCCTTGGCACGGCCTTTGGGACCGATACGTTGCAAGATGGCCTGCTAGAGGCGCATTTGCGCGCGTCGATGGCCAGCATCGAGGCGCGGATTGGCAAAGTGTTGCTGACGCGCAGCTATCGTTTGACCTTGCCCGATTGGCGCAGCCTAAGCGAGCAAGCCTTGCCCTTGGCCCCCGTGGCACAGGTGATCAGCGTCAGCGTGTTCGATCTGGCCAATGTCGAAACCCCGATCACACGGTTCAAATTGATCCAAGATACCCATCGCCCCAAATTGGTGGCCACGGGGTTATTGTTTGCCGCCGTTCCAACCGATGGTCGTTTGGAAATCATTTTTAACGCCGGATTTGGACCTGAATGGGGCAATGTGCCGCCAGATTTGGCCCAAGCAGTTCTGTTGCTTGCGGCACAATATTATGAGGCGCGCCATGATGGGCAAGTCACGGGTCTGCCCTTGGCGGTGCAATCTTTGATCGAACCTTGGCGCAATGTGCGCGTTTTGGGGGGCGGTGCGGCATGAAAGCGCCCCAATTGGATCGTCTTTTGACGTTAGAGCAGGCTATACGCTTGCCCGATGGCGCGGGTGGATTTTCCAGCACTTGGCAAACCGTTTGCACCCATTGGGCCGAAGTCACCTCGGGGGCGGGGCGGCAAACCGCGGGTGAAGAAGTGTTCTTGGCCCAAGTGCCCTATCGGATCACGCTGCGCGCGGCCCCTTATGGTGATGCAGCGCGCCCGCGCCCCGAACAACGTCTGCGCGATGGGCGACGCATTTTCACCATTTTGGCTGTGGCGGAACGCGATGCGCGGTTCTTGGTCTGTTTTGCACGAGAGGAGGTTCCCGCATGAGCTATATCGCAAGTGCTGCGCTGCAATCAGCTGTTTTTGCCGCACTGACCACGTGGCCCGATCTGGACGGGGTGACGATTGTTGATGCCATGCCTCCTGGTACACCCGCAGGCAGTTTCGTGTTGTTGGGGCCAGAGGTGGCGGTGGATCAATCGGATGCATCGGGCGCAGGTGCCGAACACCGATTTGAGATCGCTGTCATATCAGATGAGACGGGGTTTTTGGCTGCCAAAACCATCGCGGGCGCGGTCAGTGCGGCCTTGGTGGATGCCGAGTTAACTTTGGCCACGGGGCATTTGGTGTCGTTGAATTTTCTGCGCGACACCGCCCGCCGTTTGGATGATGGATCGGTCAGGCGCATTGATTTGCAATTTCGCGCGCGTCTTGACCTGTCCTAGCGACTTATATTTTTCAA
>CAWUUC010000201.1:0-2868 GCA_963924905.1 uncultured Paracoccaceae bacterium | reverse complement strand
AACAATACCGCGCCAAGGGTCTGAACAAGGACGACGTCGATATCGTGACGTTTCGGCGCGAATGCCGCGCCTTTGCGGCGGGCTGGATCGATATCCAGCGCGAAGAATTCAAACGTTTGGGCATCACAGGCAATTGGGCCGATCCGTATCTCACGATGGACTACCACGCCGAGGCGGTAATCGCCGATGAGTTCATGAAATTCCTGATGAACGGCAGCCTTTATCAAGGCAGCAAGCCCGTCATGTGGTCCCCCGTGGAAAAAACCGCGCTGGCCGAGGCCGAGATCGAATACCACGACGTGACCAGCCACACGATCTGGGTGCGTTTTAGGGTGGGCAGTATTGGTCATCTTGCGCGCCGTGCCGAAGCACTCGCCGAAAAAGCAGAAACTGGAGATTTTCCAAAAGGACCAAGTTTTGACCTTGGAGTTGCTTCTGTCGTGATCTGGACAACAACACCTTGGACGATCCCACAAAACCGCGCAGTTTCTTATAATTCCGCTATTTCTTATGGGGCTTACCGCATTGATGAATTGGCAGAACATTCCACGGCCGTCATCGGTGAGGTGATCATCATCGCCGACAAACTGGCTGAAAGCGTTATGGCTGGGGGCAAGGTTGCCGCCCATACCCGATTGCGCGATGTTTCGGCGCAAGAATTGGATGGCCTGACCCTCGTCCACCCCTATGCCAATATCGAAGGCGGCAATGGCGAATGGGATTTTGACGTGCCTATGGTTGCGGGCGATCATGTGACCGATGATGCGGGCACGGGATTTGTGCATACCGCGCCCAGCCACGGCGATGACGACTATCAGATGGGGCTGAAATACGGCCTGCCGATGACCTATAATATCGACCCTGATGGCAGCTATCGTGCAGACCTTCCGTTGTTTGCGGGCCAATCTGTGATCACGCCAGAGGGCAAAGAAGGCCCTGCGAATGTGTCCAACATCAAGGCCTTGCACAGTGTCGGCGCGCTCTTTGCCAAGGGAAAGATGAAACATTCCTATCCGCATTCGTGGCGGTCCAAGGCCCCTGTGATCTACCGCAATACCCCGCAATGGTTTGTGGCGATTGACCGCGCGTTGGATGACGGGATGGGGCAATATGGTGACACGATCCGCCAGCGCGCCCTGACATCGATCAATGATCTGGTGGAATGGACACCGCAAACGGGGCGCAATCGCCTTTATTCGATGATCGAGGCGCGGCCCGATTGGGTTCTGTCGCGCCAACGTGCTTGGGGTGTGCCGCTGACTTGCTTTATCAAAGCAGGGGCCAAGCCCAATGATCCCGATTTCTTGCTGCGTCACGACACGGTCAACGCCCGTATCAAAGCCGCGTTTGAAGCGGAATCTGCCGATGTCTGGTATACGGACGGATTTAAAGAACGCATCTTGGACGGGATTGTTGATCCAGCGGATTACATCCAAGTCAAAGATGTCTTGGACGTTTGGTTTGATTCAGGATCAACCCACGCCTTCGTGCTGCGCGACCGCGCGGATGGCAGTGCAGACGGCTTGGCCGATCTGTATCTCGAAGGCACCGATCAGCATCGCGGTTGGTTTCATTCATCCATGCTGCAATCTTGCGGCACCAAGGGCCGTGCGCCTTATCGTGGGGTTTTGACCCACGGCTTTACGCTGGATGAAAAAGGCATGAAAATGTCGAAATCCATCGGCAATACGGTCGCGCCGCAACAGGTGATCGACGAATATGGCGCCGATATTTTGCGTCTTTGGGTCGCCTTGTCCGACTATACGGTTGATTTGCGTATCGGTAAGGAAATCCTAAAAGGTGTCGCGGACAGTTATCGCCGCTTGCGTAACACCATGCGCTTTTTGCTTGGCAATTTGAAAGATTTCTCAGAGGCTGAAAAGGTTTCCGCATCTGAAATGCCCGAACTAGAGCAGTGGGTGCTCCACCGTATCGCCGAACTGGATGCCGAGGTGCGCGCAGGCTATGCGCGCTATGATTTCCAAGGCGTGTTCCAGAAAATCTTCGCCTTTGCGACCACGGACCTGTCCGCGATCTATTTCGATATTCGCAAAGACAGCCTTTACTGTGATCCATCCAACAGCTTGCGCCGCCGCGCCGCGCGCACGGTTTTGGACCGTTTGTTCCATCACCTGACGGCTTGGCTTGCCCCTGTCTTGGTGTTCACAATGGAAGAGGTGTGGCTGTGCCGCTATCCAGATACATCGATCCATTTGACCGATATGCCCGATGTCCCGCAAGATTGGCTCAACCCAGCCTTGGGCGAGAAATGGGCCCATCTGCGCAATGTCCGCCGCGTGATCACCGCCGCCCTAGAGGTCCAGCGCAGCGCAAAGGTCATCGGCGCAAGTCTTGAGGCAGCGCCCGTCGTTCATATAACTGATCTTGGATTGTTTGCCGCCACCAAAGGTGTCACAATGACGGAATTGGTGATTACATCTGCCATTCAAATCACCGAAAAGGCTGCGCCACAGGGGGCGTTTACTTTGCCTGATGTCGCCGGTGTCGCCGTGATTTTTGCCATGGCAGAGGGTGAGAAATGTCAGCGGTGCTGGCAAATCCTGCCCGATGTTGGCACGCACAGCCATGCTGGGACCTGCGCGCGCTGTGATGCGGCGCTTGGCTGATTACGGGAATGAGTGTTACGATCCTTTTGGCTGTTTTGGGATCTGCCTTGCTGCACGCCAGTTGGAATGCAGCCATCAAAACGGGGGCATCGCGCATTGGGGCGATGGTGATTTTGTCCTTTGGCGAAATCACCATTGGTCTTGCGGTGGCCGCATTTTTTCCATGGCCTGAAACGCATATCTGGCCATGGGTTTTCGCATCCAGCTGCGCGCATTTCTGTTATAAGTTCTTTTTGGCCTA
>CAWUUC010000200.1:0-6814 GCA_963924905.1 uncultured Paracoccaceae bacterium | reverse complement strand
CAACGGTCTATGTTGAAATCACCCTGATCAGTCAGGCAGAAGATGTCCTTGACGCCTTTGAGCGCGAAGTCGCTCGCGTGCCTGATCTTTTGGAATGTCATCTGATGGCGGGCAGCGCGGATTATCTGTTGAAAATCATGGTCGAAGACACCGAAGATTTTGCCCGTATTCATCGCCAGCATCTGTCGCGTCTGCCAGGCGTGCGGCAAATGCAATCGTCTTTCGCGCTGCGTACTGTGGTCAAAACAACCGCGCTGTCGATTTGATGTCATAGGACTGTTACATTGTTTCGATAATTCCCGAAATATGGAAATGACAAATGCTCTTTTGGCCTTTGAGGCGCTTGGACAGCCGACTCGTTTGGCGGTCTTTCGGTTGCTGGTGCAAACTGGGTTGGACGGGTTGGCTGCGGGGGATATCGCCCAAAGGTTGCATCTGCGGCCCAACACCTTGTCCACCCATCTTTCCATTCTGACCCAAGCGGGATTGATCACCGCCGCCCGTGAGGGTCGATCCATCCGCTATTCTGCTGACATGGGGGGGCTGCGCGCCCTGATGTCTTGGCTGCTGCAAGATTGCTGCGGTGGCAAACCTGAAACCTGTGGGCCGATCTTGGATCAGATCGCCTGTGCTTGCGAGGATGTTTAAGATGAAGACCTACAATGTGCTGATCCTATGCACTGGCAACTCTGCGCGTTCCATATTGGGCGAGGCTGTATTCAACCATCACGGCGACGGTAAATTCATCGCCTATTCCGCAGGATCAAAACCAGCGGGGCAGCCGAACCCCTTTGCGATTGATTTGTTGAAACGCGAAGGTATTGATACCGCCTTTGCACGTTCCAAAAGCTGGGATGAATTTTCGCTGCCCGACGCGCCGAAAATGGATTTTGTCATTACCGTGTGCGATAATGCGGCAGCTGAAGAATGTCCTTATTGGCCCCGAACTGCTGACCACGCGCCCGTGATGGCCCATTGGGGTTTGCCTGATCCTGCCGCTGTCGAAGGATCGGACGCAGAAAAGGCGCTGGCCTTTGCCGACACCTATCGCGCGCTTTTGCGCCGCGTTCAGGCGTTTGCTGCCCTGCCAATTCCCACGCTGGACGCCTTGACCATGAAGAAGGAACTGACACAAATCGGACATGGCGCATGAGCCGCCGCGCCTTGGTGGCTGAAGCCTTGGGAACAGGGCTTTTGGTTTGTGCTGTGGTCGGATCAGGCATTATGGCCGATCGTTTGACCGATGATGTGGCCCTGTCGTTGCTCGCCAATACGATCGCAACGGGTGCGGCATTGTTCATGTTGATTGGGGTCTTTGGGTCAGTGTCTGGCGCCCACTTTAACCCAATTGTGTCGCTGGTATTTTGGCTAAAACATGAGATGAGCGCATCCAAAGCGCTGGGCTTTGTCGCAGCGCAATGTTTGGGGGGGATCATCGGGACGTGGGTCGCGCATGGCATGTTCGATCTGCCAATCGTGCAGGTGTCGACCACCATCCGCACAGGCGGCGCGCAATGGTTTTCCGAAGGCATTGCCAGTTTTGGCCTGATCATTGCCATTTTGGGGGGGATCGCGGCGCGGGTGAATGTGGCGGCCACCGTAGCCTGCTACATCACGGCGGCCTATTGGTTCACGGCCTCAACCAGCTTTGCCAATCCTGCTGTGGCGCTTGCGCGGGCGTTGACAGATACATTCGCAGGCATTCGCCCCATTGATTTGCCTGCCTTTTGGGGCGCGCAGATCATAGGGGCATTGATGGCGCTGGCGCTGGGCCGCTGGTTATTTTCGACAAAATAAAACCCCCGACCTTGCGGGCGGGGGTCTATCATATGGGCCGAAACCCCAGTGTCGCGGATGTGGAACCAGTCCTTACATTCCGCCCTCGCGTTGAAGCTTTTTCCGTGCGAGCTTGCGCGAACGGCGCACAGCTTCGGCGGATTCGCGTGCTTTTTTGACGGAGGGTTTCTCGAAATGCTGTTTCAATTTCATTTCGCGGAACACGCCTTCACGCTGTAGCTTTTTCTTGAGGGCCCGAAGGGCTTGCTCAACATTATTGTCACGTACGCTGACCTGCATGTGGTTTTCACCACCTTCCTAAGCTAGAGTTGCACAAATTGTGCAGGCATCTGTCCCTTAGCAAAATCGCCCTATCTTGTCTAGGATAACCCGATTGGAGAACCATATGACGCGCGAAAACAGCATCGAGACGGCGAAATCCCGCATTTTGGCGGCGGCATTGCCGCATGTGCCTTTTGATGGGTGGTCCGATGCAACTTTGCGGGCGGCGTTGGCTGATTCGGGGGTGGCTGCGGCGATGGGGGCAGGTTTGTTCCCGCGCGGGGGCATAGACTTGGCAATCGCATACCATAAGGCGGGCGATCACGATTTGGTGGATGCTTTGGCGCAGACAGATATGTCTGCCCTGCGGTTTCGGGAAAAGGTCACAGCGGCCGTGCGTTTGCGCTTGCAGTTGGTTGATAAAGAGATCGTCCGCAAAGGGGCGGCCTTATTCGCCCTGCCGCAAAACAGTGTCGAAGGTGGCGCGTTGGTTTGGGGAACATCAGACCGTATTTGGACCGCCCTAAATGACACGTCGCGCGACATAAATTGGTATAGTAAACGCGCTACATTGGCGGCGGTCTATGGCGCGACGGTGCTGTTCTGGCTGGGCGATACCAGCCAAGATGATGGCGATACATGGCAATTTTTAGATCGTCGGATCGAAAATGTCATGCAGTTTGAGAAAATAAAGGCTAGTTTCGGGAAAAATAGAATAGGTCAGGTTTTGATGTCTGTGCCGTTAAAGTTTTTAGAACGGATTGCAGCGCCTGATAGGTCAAGCGGCCTGCCGGGCCGTCTGAACGATTAGGAGGTCACGATGAGCCTTATCCAAGCAATGTTAGCGATGGAAATCTCTGTGCCGGGTGGGCCAGATGTTCTAAAACCAGTTTCTGTGCCATTGCCTGAAGCGGGTTATGGCGAAATCGTCGTGCGGCTTGCCTATGCGGGGGTCAATCGGCCCGATGCCTTGCAGCGCGCAGGGTCTTATGCACCGCCCGCAGATGCGTCCCATCTGCCCGGTCTTGAAGGGGCGGGAACCGTCGTCAGCGTGGGCGCTGGTGTTGAGCGCTGGAAAACAGGCGACCAAGTCTGTGCCTTGTTTGCGGGCGGCGCCTATGCAGAATATGCCGTTTGCCATGAAAGCCATGCTTTACCGATCCCGTCGGGCCTAAGCTTGCGCGAAGCCGCCTGTTTGCCTGAAACAGCCTATACCGTTTGGTCCAATGTCGTCATTCGGGGGCGCTTGCGCGCGGGTGAACGGTTTTTGGTGCATGGGGGCAGCTCTGGGATTGGCACGACCGCCATTCAGATAGCCAAAGCCTTTGGCGCACGGGTCTTTGCCACTGCCGGAACAGATGCCAAATGCCGTTTATGCGAAGATTTAGGCGCGGAAAAATGTTTTAACTATCGGTCCGAAGATTTTGTCGAAGAGATGCGCGCCTATGGCGGGGCGAATTTGATTTTGGACATGGTGGGTGGATCATATTTGCCGCGCAATATCAAAACCTTGGCCAATGATGGTCGTCTTGTTCAAATCGCATTCTTAGAAGGAGCCAAGGCCGAAGTGAATTTTGCCGAGGTGATGACACGCAGATTGACCATCACGGGATCAACCCTGCGCCCGCAGTCTGTCCAAGCTAAGGCGCGTATTGCGACAGAACTAGAACAGCATTTTTGGCCGATGATTGCGCGCGGCGCGTTTCGCGTGATTGTCGACAGCGAATATCCTTTGTTTGAGGCGCCGGCCGCACATTGGCGATTGGAAAGCCCCAGTCATGCTGGAAAAATTGTTCTAAAGATCGACAATTAGGCAGAAACTGCCTGATCATAGGCTGTTTCGATATCGGCGATCACTTGGGCGACGCGAAATGCATATTTTCGATCCATTCGCGCGCGGGCCAGACGCAGGGATTGAATGAACAGGCGGGCTGTCAGATTGCGGGGCGTGACATCAAATGTTGCGTGCAATCGAGTGCGTTTTGTGGACATTTCTAACAAATCAAGGTTCAATTGGCCTTCAATCGCCCGCGATTGAAGGCCAATTCTAACATTATTAGGATCTGCCAACTGCAAGATCGACGCCGTCACATTCCGCGTCTTGCCACGATATCGAAAGGACGCATTCCACGCCATTCCTGCACCAGCAGCTGACAAATTATCAGCGCGTTCAACCTGCGCGCCACGCCGCATAGCTGAACGTTCCCACAGGTCAAAATCAGTTAAATATTTGAATACAAATGCTATTGGTGCCTCGACATCTTGTTTCGCATTAAATTTCATTTGTAATTCCTTGATCTAATCCGTTCGCCTAACTTTATTTACTATAAATTGTCAATAAAACTTGGGTCTAATTGATCCGATCTTCAAGCCAGCGATCGATCAAAAACTGTGCAATCGCCCCAGAACGGCCCGGTTTGATGAAAAGATGTGCGCCTGTGCGAATTGCAACCAAATCCTCACGCGTGACCCATTGCGCGTCCTCAAGTTCCGTCGGGTCAAGAGTGATCTTTTCGGTGAGCGCATGGCCGATGCAGCCGATCATCAATGAGGCGGGAAAAACCCAAGGCTGACTGGCCAAATACTGGACGTCCCCAACGCGAATACCTGCTTCTTCAAAGACTTCGCGCCGCACGGCGGCCTCGATCACCTCGCCCGGTTCAACAAAACCCGCCAACAGGGAATACATCCCTTCAGGCCATTGGGCGGATCGGCCCAAAAGCAAACGATCTTGCGAGACGACCAGCATGATGACGACAGGATCTGTTCTGGGGAAATGAGAACGGCCACAGACGTCGCAATGCCTTTGCCACCCCCCTTGCGTGACCTGCGACACAGCCCCACAGGCCGCACAATAGCCGTGACTACTGTGCCAATTCATCAGCCCTTTGGCGATTGCCAAACATTCGGCGTCCAAGGCCGTTAATCCAGTCATCGACATCCGCAAATCATAAAAGGCACAGTCTTTGGCAAGATCTGGGTGTAGCTGCATTGTTTGATCCAGAAACCCTGCCTGCATGGGCAAAACATCTGGCGTCCAGCCAGAAATATCGATGGCAAAGCGGGCTATCCCATTGACCAATCCCAAAAATATAGGATCGCTGCCATGCGCAAAAACAGGATGACTTTTGGGCAGCCAAAGGGCCGAAGTGCCATCTTGAAGCGCCACTTTCCCTTGCCAAAGTGGGGTATAAAGCCCTGCCAGACCCAGTTCAGATAATCTGTCAGGCTGAGCGCGCAAATGGGCGGATCGGTCCAAAAGCGGTGCACCACCCCCGGCACCAGAACCGCCAAATGTCACCAATTCTGCGAATTCCATCATGCACCCCTTGTTATCCACACTGCTTATACCACAGCCATAGGCAAGAAAATGCCAAATCATGATTGAGTGTCACAACCCAAGGGTGTATTAAGGGGTTGTATAGTCATCAAAATTGCCAGTAACGATAATCATGCTAGTCTAGGCTATAACCACAAAATTACAGACACTCGCTGGCCATAATAAAAATGACATTTGAAAATTCATCCGATCATCGGCATGACGACCCTTTTTCAGGCCCCAAACTAAAGTTGCGTATTTTGGCAACGACTGATTTGCATGCACATGTTTTATCATGGAATTATGATACAAATCAGATTGCGCCGGCACGGGGGCTGTCGCGTGTGGCGACGTTGGTGGAGCAGGCCCGCGCCCAAGTCGAAAACTGTCTTTTGTTTGACAATGGCGACTTTTTGAACGGGTCGGGGTTAAGCGAGGCCATTTGGGCACACGCGCCAAAAATGCCAACTCATCCAATTGTCATGGCGATGAATCATCTAAATTATGATGCGGTGGCGGTTGGAAATCACGAATTTAGTCATGGTCTTGATTTTCTAAAAACCTGTGTGTCACAAGCGGTGTTTCCGATTTTATGCTCTAACCTAATGATTCCTGATTTCGAAAATATGCAGCCTTTTGTTGTGCTGACCCGCGAGATGATTGACCAATCAGGGCTGCGCCATCACATTAAAATTGGCGTGATCGCCCTGTTGCCGATGCAAACTTTGGTCTGGGAAGCCCGCAATTTAGATGGGATTGCGACAGCGGTCCCGATGCTGCAAACCGCCCAAACCCTGTCCCAATACCTACGCGAGATGGGTGCGGATATCGTTGTTGCGCTGGCCCACACGGGCTTTGCCAAGGGCTCTGACGCGACACATGAAGAAAACTTAGCGAAATCCCTATCCGAGATTGCCACTATTGATGCCGTGATCTCTGGCCACAGTCATAGTGTTTATCCGACAACGCAAGACCCTTTAGATGGCGTTGCGATTGTCTGCCCTGGCTTTTATGGATCACATCTGGGGTTAATTGACCTTGAATTGCAGCGCGATCAGACGGGATGGCATTGCATTGGACGCCAGAGCGCGGTCAGACCCGTGGCACAGCGATGCGGAGACGATGGACTTTTGGTGCCACTTGTGGCCGAACATCGCGAGATTGTCGCAATCGCCCAAAACACACATTCCGAGATCATCCGCAGCGCTGAAAAAATCGTGGGCAGAACAGATCACCGTCTGCACAGCTATTTTGCACTTTTGGCAGATAGCCCTGCCCTGAACCTGATCGCATCGGCGCAACTAGATCATCTGCACAACACCCTCACAGACCCAAACCTGCGTCAAATCCCAATACTGGCCGCCGCCGCGCCATTTAAGGCTGGGGGTCGGGGTGGACCAGATAATTATACAGATTTGGCTGTCGGTGCGCTTAGGA
>CAWUUC010000199.1:0-2884 GCA_963924905.1 uncultured Paracoccaceae bacterium | reverse complement strand
CAAGTTTGGCTGTTCCAGCACGGCGCCAATGATCTTAAGGGATAATTCCAATCGATCTGCCTCTTCGGCGTCAATATTCAGACCAATGCCCGCTGCTTTCGCCAAACTTGCCAGCGCAGCCAGTCGCGGCACCAAATCGCGCATCACCCGTGTCTCTTGCGCGACCTCATAGCGGGGATGCAGGGCCGAAAGTTTGACAGAAATCCCGTTATTGGACCTTATGTCACCGCCATTGGCGACAATCGCCGTGATCGCGGCGCTATAGGCCAGATAATAGCGTTCGGCATCTTTATGTGTTCGCGCAGCCTCGCCCAACATATCAAACGAATAGGTATAGCCCTGTTTGCCGCGCGCTAAGGCCGCTTCGATCGTTTCCCCCAGAACAAAGTTTCGGCCCATTTCTTTCATCGCGCGCGCCACTGCGGCACGGATAACTGGTTCGCCCAAGCGTTTGATCATACTTCGCAATTGGGTGACTAAGCCTGTGTCGCCATTGTCAAGAACCTTGCCCGTCAGCATCAATCCCCATGTCGAGGCATTGACCAAACTGGATGCTGATTGGCCCAAATGGCGTCCCCAATCAGCGGGCGCGATTTTGTCTTCTATCAGCGCATCCATCGTGGGCGCATCGGGGACGCGCAACAAGGCCTCGGCCAGACACATCAGCGCGATTCCCTCTTGGGTGGACAGGCCATATTCGGCCAAGAACACTTCCATCAAGGCGGGTTTGTCGCTGGCGCGAATGGCGCGGACCAAATCGGCGGCACCTTGGGAAATTCGGTTGCGCGCGGCCTGATCCAGACCTGTTTGGACGATCAGATCACGCAGCAAAACCCCCTCATCGGCCAAAGCCGAATTCTGTATTATCTGCCACGCATTTTGCATCATCCGCGCCTTTCTATTTTTTGCAGGTATAGCGCGAAATTCACGGGCTATTTTCCTGAACTTATGGCAAAATGCAGGCGAACCATTCGATTACGTTGGAAAAATATGCCAAACGACCTGCCAGAACTGGATTCTTTCGATCAGGCGATCTTGCGTCATCTTGCGGTGGATGGCCGCATCAGTGCCACGGAATTGGCGCGCCGTATTGGCTTGTCCAAATCGCCCACAGCGGCGCGGATCAAGCGGTTAGAAGAGACGGGGGTGATTGCGGGCTACTCTGCGATGCTCAATCCCATTCGCATGGGATTGGCCCATGTCGCGTTTGTCGAAGTGCGCCTGTCTGACACGCGCGAGGCGGCGCTGCGCGCCTTTAATGCCGCTGTGCGCCATATTCCTGAAATCGAAGAATGTCATATGATCGCAAGCAGTTTTGATTATCTGCTTAAGGTGCGGACAAAGGATATGTTGGCTTATCGACGGGTTTTGGGCGAACATATTTCAGCCTTGCCGCATGTTGCCAGCACATCGACCTATGTTGCAATGGAAACCATCAAAGAGGGTGCGCGCGCGCTATAGCAGGATGCCGTAAATCCGCTGTGCATTTTTATGGGTGATGTGTTCCGCCTCATCACGGCTGAGGTTATCCAAAATCTTGCGCGTGACGCCCAGCCAATCAGACAAGCCCGCACCCAGATTGACGACAGGCCAATCTGACCCCCAAACAATGCGCTTGGGACCAAAGCATTCCAAAATATGATCGACCCAAGGCCGCAAAGTGCCATAATCAGGCTGGCGATCACCGCAATAGGCGGCAATCCCAGACAGCTTGCAATTCATATGGTCTAAATCGGCGATTTGTCGGATTTGGTTCGCCCAATCGTCAAAAGCACCCGCTGCAATATCGGGTACACCGCAATGATCCAAGACAAAGCTTTGATCATCACAGGCCCGCACAAGACCAAGGCCAATCGTTAATTGATCGGCGCGCAAACACAGATCAAATGGCAAACTGCGCGCGCCAATCTTGGCAAGGTTGGCGCGAAACACAGGGCTTTGGGATAGATCATCGGGCATCACGTGCAAAATACGGCGGTAGCCCACAACCCCCAAATCTGAGGCCTGATCTAACCATGCGTCAAACCCTGTATCGGTTTCAGGACGACAGGATGCAATTTGGCCCAATAGGCGGCTATCATGTTGCATAAGATCCGCGATAAAGCGCGCCTCGGTTTGATAATCGCCATCATCAACGCCGCATTCCATATAAAGTTGCGCCGTAACCTGATCGCCCGCTAAGCCATAGTAATCGCCAAGGGTGAAATCGCCCTTGGCAAGTGCGGCAATATTATGGGTCCAAGCATAGCCCAAATGGTCGCGGTAAATCAGGTGTTGATGCGTGTCGATCATACGTCAGCGATCACATCCTGACGTTGCTGGCCAAGACCTTGGATACCCAATTCCACGACATCCCCCGCCCGCAGATATTTTGGCGGCTTTTGTCCCATACCAACGCCGGGCGGCGTGCCTGTGGAAATCACATCCCCAGGATGCAATGTCATAAATTGTGACACATAGCTGACCAAATGCGCGACCCCATAAACCATAGTTCTGGTCGAGCCGTTTTGATATTTATGTCCGTTGACCGTCAGCCACATATCCAGATTTTGCGGGTCGGCCACCTGATCGCGGGTCACCAGCCATGGTCCGATTTGGCCGAAATTGTCGCAAGATTTTCCCTTGGTCCATTGGCCTGCGCGTTCGGTTTGAAAGGCACGCTCTGACACATCATTGGTGATGGCATAGCCTGCCACATGGGCCATGGCATCGGCCTCGGATACATATTTGGCCTTGCTGCCAATGATTACGGCCAATTCCACCTCCCAATCGGTTTTTTCCGACGTTTTGGGAATGATGATAGGATCATTGGGGCCACAGATCGCACTCGAGGCTTTCATAAAAATAATCGGCTCAGGCGGCACGGTTAGGCCACTTTCGGCAG
>CAWUUC010000198.1:0-2749 GCA_963924905.1 uncultured Paracoccaceae bacterium | reverse complement strand
CGGTGCGGAAAATCAGCCTTGTTCCCGACAATGCAGGCCAAATACAAGGCCGTGTCGAAGATCAAACTATCATCATTCTGACCGAGTTCGTCCGAAAGTCCTAAGATGGGTGATCACCCTGATCAATTGTGTAAGGTGCGTGAAATCACGCACCCTACTTAGGTCTCTTCAAACTCGATCAACAAATCTTTGGCGTCAATCTGACTGCCCGCATGGACATAAAGCGCCTTGATCACGCCCGCCCGATCGGCATGAATACCCGTCTCCATCTTCATCGCTTCGATGGTCAACAGCATATCACCCGCATTGACCTTTTGGCCTGCCACGACCACGACCGAGGCAATGGCCCCCGGCATAGGCGCGCCGATCTGGTTTGGATTTCCTTCTGTCGCTTTGGGCTTAACCGCCGCTTTTGCCTTGATCGCGCGGTTTGGCACACGGATCACGCGGGGTTGGCCGTTTAATTCAAAGAATACTTTGACATCGCCCTCGTCGCTGGTTTCGCCCACCGCTTGCAGGCGCAGTTCCAGCGTTTTACCTGGGTCAATTTCAATCGAAATCTCTTCGCCCGAGGTCATGCCATAAAAGAAGGTCCGCGTGGGCAAGGTCCGCACGGGACCATAGGCCTTGTGGCGGCCCATGTAATCCAAAAACACTTTTGGATACATCAGATAGCCGTTCAAATCTTCATCATCGATCTTGTAGCCGTCCAAATCGGCGCTGATTTTGGCGCGCACTGCCTCTAGATCGACTGCCGCCATGCCCGCACCAGGGCGGGTGGTCAGCGCTGTCTCACCCTTCAGGACCTTTTGGGAAATGCCTGCAGGCCATCCGCCGTGTGGCTGTCCCAGATTGCCTTTTAACATATCGACCACGGATTCGGGAAAGGCCACATCCATAGCGGGATCTTCGACCTGCGTCCGTGTCAGGTTTTGTGCAACCATCATCAAGGCCATGTCGCCCACAACCTTTGAGGACGGCGTCACCTTGACGATATCACCAAACATCTGATTGGCGTCGGCATAGGCGTGAGCGACCTCGTGCCAGCGGTCTTCTAGGCCTAATGACCGCGCCTGCGCCTTAAGATTGGTGAATTGCCCGCCGGGCATTTCGTGCAAATAAACCTCGGATGCGGGGGCGGGAAGACCTGATTCAAAGGCCGCGTATTGGCCGCGCACGCCTTCCCAATAATTGGAGATGGCGCGAATGGATTCGATGTCTAGGCCTGTATCACGGTCGGTGTGGCGCAAGGCCTCGACCACAGAGCCGATACAGGGCTGCGATGTGCCGCCCGAAAAGGCGTCCATGGCCAAATCGACTGCATCAACCCCCGCATCGGCCGCCGCGAGCACCGTGGCCGCTGCCGCGCCCGAGGTATCATGCGTGTGAAAATGCACGGGCAGACCAACCTGTTCTTTCAGGGTTTTGACCAAGACGCGGGCGGCGTTGGGTTTCATCAGCCCCGCCATATCCTTTAGGCCCAAGATATGGGCGCCTGCTGATTTCAATTCTTGTGCGCGGCTGACATAATAGGTCAGATCGTATTTTGACCGTGCAGGGTCCAGCATATCACCCGTATAGCAAATGGTGCCTTCGCACAGTTTGCCCGCCTCATTCACCGCGTCCATCGCAACGCGCATATTTTCAACCCAGTTCAAGCTGTCAAAGACGCGGAATACATCCACCCCCGTCAGCGCCGCCTGTTTGACAAAGGCTGTGACGACATTGTCGGGATAATTGGTATAGCCCACGCCGTTACTGGCGCGCAGCAGCATTTGGGTCATCAAATTGGGCATCCGCGCGCGCAGGTCGCGCAGGCGCTGCCAGGGGCATTCTTGCAAGAAACGATAGGCCACATCGAATGTGGCCCCCCCCCAACACTCGACACTGAAAAGTTGCGGCAGATTGGCGGCATAGGCGGGGGCGACTGCGATCATATCAACTGAGCGCATCCGCGTGGCCAGCAAGGATTGATGCCCATCGCGCATTGTTGTGTCGGTGATCAGCAATTGCTTTTGCGCCAACATCCAATCGGCAACGGCTTGGGGGCCTTTGGCCTCTAGCAAATTGCGTGTGCCTTGGGCGGGGGTGGCATTTGGTTTGGGGGCACGAGGCGCGCGCGCCTCGGCTGCGGGTTTGGGCCTGCCTGCGGTTTCAGGATGCCCATTCACAGTGATATCGGCGATATAAGTCAGGATTTTCGTCGCCCGATCTTGGCGCTTTTTAAAGATGAAAAGATCGGGGGTCGTGTCGATAAATTTGGTCGTATAGGTGTCATTTAGAAAGGTCGGATGTTTCAGCAGGTTGATCACAAATTCAATATTTGTGGAAACGCCGCGAATGCGAAACTCGCGCAGGGCGCGGTCCATGCGGTTGATCGCAGCTTGGGGTGTTGGGGCCCATGCGGTCACTTTGACCAGCAAACTGTCGTAATAGCGGGTAATAACCCCCCCCGCATAAGCGGTCCCCCCATCCAAACGGATGCCCATGCCTGTTGCACTGCGATAGGCGGTTAGGCGGCCATAATCGGGGATGAAATTGTTTTGCGGGTCTTCGGTCGTCACGCGACATTGCACGGCATGGCCGTGCAGTTTGATTTCCGATTGATGAGCCATGCCTGTGGCCTGTTCTAGGGTCTTACCCTCGGCAATCAAAATCTGCGCTTGGACGATATCTATGCCTGTCACCTGTTCGGTGACGGTATGCTCAACTTGGACGCGGGGGTTTACTTCGATGAAATAAAACTGAT
>CAWUUC010000197.1:0-2524 GCA_963924905.1 uncultured Paracoccaceae bacterium | reverse complement strand
CATATTGATATCAGTGATCACCAGATCGGGGTGGCAGTGATCTAGGGCCTCTATCCCTGCGACGCCATCGTCTGCGAGGTGGACCTCAAACCCTGCATTGCCCAATGCGTGCCTAAGCATTTCTCTGATGGTACGAGAGTCGTCGATAGCAAGGATTTTCAGCGTCATTGCAGAGGTTCCATTTTCATAAGAAGGTCACTGACCCCCAAAAGCATCAGGTCATTGGCAATTTCGCCGCTGCCGATGATTTCGAAGCCAAGGCCAGAGCGCATCCAGGATTGTTGTGCCGAGACCAGAATATTGGCGCAAAGCGCCCCGATGCTTTGACAATGCTGCGCATCGATGTTCAGCGCGCTGCCCTGAAGACTGCGGATCTGCTCCAGCAGAGTGCTTGCCGCGGCGGTATCGGCCTTGGCCGGCAGGATTATATTTGAACGCATGGATCTAATCCTTGAACAATGTGATATCTTGCGAAAATTGAGGCGATTGCGAGACTTGTGGTGCGTCGTCCTCTGGTAAAAGCCTTTGTTGGGCAAAGCCGGTTGTTGGCCAAAATCGGACCCGCCGCGCCATTGTGCCGCCTAGGCTTTGGGCAAGAACTGGAATGTCTTCTGCCTTTAGGAAATGCAGCGCGAACTCTGCATTCGCTTTCCCAATGCGCCCAAATCTATTTTGCATCATCGCGCCGCCAAAGATTTTTGCCTTTAGCCGATGTCTTTGTGCGCCAATTTTCAGAAGATCGTTGATCAGCAGTTCCATCGCATGCAAGCCATGGCGATAGCCCTCTGCACATTTGTCTGGTTCATTTGCCAGCAAAAAGTGGTTCATCCCGCCAACTTGCGCAACATCATCCCAAATACAGGCTGAGACACAAGAGCCCAAGATCGTCATCATGATGGCATCAGGATCGCCCGAGGTTTTGAATGACCCCTGGATTACATGTATTGTGTTGGCCTTAGACGGGTCATGTGGCGGTGGTGGAGAGGGCACTGGGATAGGTCCTGTCATTCAGATGGAGGCATTTTGCGCAGGGTGGGGCGTGGTCATCTAGAAATCTTCCCACCCTGCTGCCACTGATTGTGCTGCAATTTTTGCAGGTCGCGCGGAATTCGGGTGCGATTGCTGCGGCACAACTGTTGGGGCTTTTGCCCGCATCGGCACGACGCTGAGATTTCTGCCACCTTCTGAGACCAGTTTGAAATGGGAAACTGTTTCTACAAGTGCAACGGCATCTTTACGCAGGCTTTCACTGGCGGCCGTTGTCTCTTCGAGACGCGCGGCGTTTTGCTGTGTCGATTGATCGAGCTGATTTACCGATTGGTTGATTTCAGCCAAATTTAGCGATTGTTGTTGCGAGGATTCGGCAATTTTGGAGACGAGCCCAGAGATTTGCGACACAGAACTCACGATCGAGCGCAACGCATTGCCGGTCCTTCCGACCAGATCGACGCCCTTTTTTACTTGCCCGCCACTTTTGGCGATCAATTCGTTGATCTCGCGTGCGGCGTCTGAAGACCTTTGAGCCAAGGCCCGCACCTCGGAGGCGACCACGGCAAAGCCGCGACCCGCATCGCCTGCACGCGCAGCCTCAACGCCTGCGTTCAGAGCAAGAAGGTTGGTTTGGAATGCGATATCATCAATGACTTTAATGATTGACGTGATCTTCTCAGAACTTTCAGAGATTTGATCCATCGCAGATACGGTTTCCAAAACCACATCGCCGCTTTGTTCGGCATTTTGCTTGGCATCTCTGACGGCCATATCCGCTTCGGCCGCGCCCTGAGCCGCGATTTTTACGGAGGAAGTCAACTCGTCAAGGGCTGCTGCTGTTTGCTCGAGGGTCGAGGCGGTATTCTCGGTCCGCCGTGATAGGCCATCCGCTGTGTTCGAGATATCGCCAGACTCATTTTTGATATTCTCGGCATTTTCGGCGATTTCGCGCATTGCAGAACCAAGCGTCTCAACCGTCTGGTTATAATCCAGCCGCAAGTCTTCGTAAGCACCTGCGAAGGGCTTTTCGATTAGCGAAGTTAGGTCGCCCCCACTGAGCTGTCGCAAGCCTACGCGCAGTGCATCGACAACCTGAGATTGCTCATGCTCCAAAGCCTCTCTGGCTGTGCGGGTGCTTTGCATTTCTGCGAGTTGAAGCGTGATGTCACGGCCCAGCAACATAAAGCGGATCGGTTTGTTGCTGCTGTCCCGAACACAAGAGAAGCTGCCCTCAACAATAACTGTGGTGCCTGACTGTGTTTTGATGGCCAAATTCTCTTTGTATGCCAATGTCTCGCGGGCAATGCGCAGAATATCCTCTGCATTGGCGCCACCTTCAGCTACGGGCGCAACGATAGAGCGCAGCGGCTTGCCTTGAAGGTCGGGCAAAGAGGCAGCCATGGCTTTGCACAAAGGCGGGTTAGCCCAGAGAAGTTGGCCGTTGATGTCGAAATCGGCGCGCATCTGATCGCTGTCAATGGCGACGAGAATTGCCTGATTGAGCCAATCCTGCGTGATATCAACCCATTCCAGC
>CAWUUC010000196.1:0-3576 GCA_963924905.1 uncultured Paracoccaceae bacterium | reverse complement strand
AGATAGTCGACAATCAAATCCATCAAAACGCCATCGTAAGTTGGCCAGTTTTCTTCGACATCATAGCGCCGTGCAAGGGGGCCATCGATGCCATCAACGAATAAGGCAAAGACCAACCACAAGAACATCAAACTCCATTTCCCTTCAACGGCCGCCAGCATCGCGAACATTGAAAGGACCGCGCCCGTCGCGGTTAGCAAGTGAACAGAAAGGGCTTTGAAGCGAATATTCATGCAGCTTATTCCATTATCTTTTGTAAAAAGGCAAGTGTTTAGGCCCTTGGATGTGACCTTGCGTAAACGGCCATCAGCCTTGCGGTATCGACGGCGGTATAAGCCTCGGTTGTGGACAAGCTGGCATGGCCCAAAAGCTCTTGGATCATTCGCAGGTCACCACCTGCGGACAAAAGATGTGTTGCAAAGCTGTGGCGCAGCGCATGGGGTGTTGCCGAGGCAGGCAGGCCCAATTGTGCGCGGGCTTTTTCCATCACAAGGGCAATGAGCCGTGGGTTGAGCGCCCCCCCCCTTGCGCCGCGAAAAAGGGCGTGATCGGGGGCTAAATCATAGGGGCAAAGGCCCGCATAACGTGCGATGGCCTCGCGGGCGACAGGCAATGTGGGCACAAGGCGTTCTTTGTTGCCTTTGCCCTTGATCCGCAAAACTTCTGGCAGGGGATGATGCGCGCCGGTCAAACCTAAGGCCTCGGATATACGCAGACCAGACCCATAAAGTAAGGTGACAACCGCTGTATCGCGTGCTGCAATCCAGGGTGTCATGGATTGATCGCCCACACTGTCCAAGATGTCCGCGGCCCCCTTTGTGGTCAAAGGGCGGGGCAATTTGCGGCGGTGTTTGGGGCTGCGGGCAGAGAGCACGATGCTGGCATCCGCCCCTTGGGCGTCGGCAATCCACGCGATGAACCCTTTGACCGCAGAAAGCGCGCGGGCCAAACTGCGCGGCGACAGCCCTGAGTTGCGCGCCTGCGCCATCCAAGCGCGCAAATCCGATTGCGACAGGTGGGCAATCGCAGAAAGGCTGGTGATCCCCGAACCGTGGTGATTGGCCAGAAACCCTAAAAACCCAGAAACATCCTGACGATAGGCCTTGATCGTATGATCTGAAAGGCCATCGACCGCGCGCAGATGGCTTAACCAACGCGCCAAGGCGTCAATCTGGGCGTTCACGACAACCAACGCCGCATCGTGCGTTCAAACACGCCAGAAAAAAAGGTCAATAAATCTGTGCCATGGTTGGGTTTGAAGTGATGGGGATCTTCGGATCCAAAGGCGAGCATTCCGGGCAGACGGCCTGCGCCGAAATCCAGCCGCATGATCGCCTCGGATCGTATCCAGGCCGCCGCCTCGCCGTAAAGGGCATTATTATCGGGTTGGACTTGGCGCAAGACCACAGGGCGTTGCGACATGGTGCGGCCTGCAGAAATATATTGGTCGACAAACCCTGCCTCTTTGAATTGTAAGAGGGGGTTTATCGGCATTTTTGGCGCATCTTGGGTGGTTTCGAGTGCCAAGGCAACGCCGTCCACACGCAGCACCGTTGCAACATTGCCGCCCAATACCGAAAGGAAACCTTCAAAGGTCAGCGGGTCCAAAAGTTCCAAGATTGCCCGATGGATTTGATTGGTGCCCGCCAAGTTTTCATAGGCAGCCGCAATCACAGATCGGTGGGTTTCTTCAAGTTTTTCCAGCCGGTCTTCAAGTTTTTCCATCGCGACAGCGCGCAGGTCGACGATATTCGTGCCGGCCTGCGCCTCGGTTGCATTGATCAGCGCGGCCATAACATCACGATCTTCCAACAGCTTTTCAGGCGCTGCAAGAATTCGGTCGCGAAAATCCTGATCAATCATAGCACACCTCTTGGTTTAAAGGATTTTTTGCCCAGTTTTTGCCCAGTCTTTTTCAAACTGCTCTAGGCCCTTGTCTGTCAATGTGTGATTGGCAAGCGATTTGATCACGGCGGGGGGGGCGGTGATGACATCTGCGCCCACCAACGCACATTGGGAAATATGGTTGACGGTGCGGATAGAAGCGGCCAGGATTTGCGTGTCAAAACCATAATTATCATAGACTTGACGGATATCTGCAATCAGATCCATTCCATCTAGATTGATGTCATCCAAACGGCCCACGAAGGGCGAAATGAATGTCGCACCGGCTTTGGCGGCGATCAGCGCCTGATTGACACTAAAGCACAAGGTCACATTCACCATTTTCCCTTCGCCTGTCAGTACTTTGCACGCCTTTAAGCCGTCCCAAGTCAATGGCACTTTGACGGTGATATTGGGGGCGATCGTGGCCAGTTTGCGGCCTTCGGCGATCATGTCATCGGCTTTTGTGGCCACGACTTCGGCGGAAACGGGGCCAGAGACGATCGCGCAAATCTCTTTTGTGACCTCTAGAATATCGCGGCCTGATTTCAAAATGATGGATGGGTTGGTGGTGACGCCATCCACCATGCCCAAGTCGTTCAGTTCGGAAATTGCGGCTACATCGGCGGTATCGACAAAGAATTTCATGGTATTGGTCCCTTGGGCGGTTGTAGGTGAGAAGCGTTTACCCCAAAAAGGGGGCAAAGGGAAAGAGTCGATGGCATCCGAGCGTGTCTTTACTGGCGGCGAGTTGGTTGGTGTCTTGACGACCGAACCTTTGGGCCGTGTTTTGGACTATCGCGCACCCGAAGGTGGTTGCGGGCTGGGTGATTTTGTCGAGGTACCCTTGGGGCCGCGCCGTGTGATCGGGGTGGTCTGGGGCGCGGGTGAGGGCAGCTTTGATCCTGCGCGTATCAGGTCTGTGACGCGGGTTCTGGATGCGGCCCCGATGCGGGAGGAATTGCGAAGTTTCTTGATGCGGGCGGCGGATTATACTTTAACGCCACTGGCTGCGATGCTGCGACTTGCCACGCGCGCGCCGCGCCTTGGTGATCCGCCTGCTATGCGAAAAACCTATGTTTTGGCGGGTCCAATTCCTAATCAGATGACCGAAGCACGTTTTCGCGTGATCGAGGCCTTACGCCGTTTTGGCAGCGCGCCGGTGACTTTGCGTGAATTGGCCGAAGAGGCGGCCTGTGGCACCGCCGTTGTCAAGGGATTGGTCAAGCTGGGTATTTTGGCCGAGCGGGATGCCCCGCGTGATCTGCCTTACCCGCCTTTGTCGTCCTTGGCCCATAGCGGACTTCAAGGCGATCAGATCGCTGCTGCGGCCGATTTGGTGGGGCGTGTTCAGGCCGGCGGCTATAGCGCTGTCTTGCTTCGCGGCGTCACAGGCTCAGGCAAGACCGAGGTTTATTTGGACGCGGTGGCCGAATGTTTGGCGCGTGGGCGTCAAGCGCTGATCCTTTTGCCAGAAATATCGCTGACGGCGGATTTTTTGGCAAGGGTCGAGGCGCGATTTGGTGCGCGTCCTGCGGAATGGCATTCGGGTGTCACGATGACGGAACGGCGCAGACTGTGGCGGATGGTGGGGCAGGGCGGCGCGCAGATGGTGGTCGGCGCACGATCTGCGTTGTTTTTGCCATTCCAAAATCTGGGTTTGATCGTTGTCGATGAAGAACACGACACATC
>CAWUUC010000195.1:0-3645 GCA_963924905.1 uncultured Paracoccaceae bacterium | reverse complement strand
GCGGAGTGTGGGATGTTATCCTTTATTTTCAAGCGGCTTTTGGTGGCGGTGCCAACGCTGCTGATCCTGATTATATTATCGTTTTTGCTGATGCATGCCGCCCCTGGTGGGCCATTCACCTTTGAAAAAAAGCTGCCCCCAGAGATTATGGCAAATCTAAATGCCAAATATGGGCTGGATCAGCCCTTGTGGCGTCAGATGTTCAATTATGTTTGGGGAATTGTGGCGCATTTCGATTTTGGCCCGTCTTTTGTCTATAAAGATCGCACAGTCAATGAAATCATCGCACAGGGGTTTCCTGTGACACTTTATTACGGCGCCGTTGCCTTTGTGCTGGCGGTCGTTGTGGGTGTGGCACTGGGAGTGCTGGCGGCGATTTTTCAAAATACTTGGCTGGACTATATGGCAGTTGGCATTTCAATTGGGGCGCAGGTGTTACCAAACTTTGTGATGGCGCCAATTTTGGTTTTGGTCTTTGCACTTTGGCTGGATTGGCTGCCTGCAGGCGGATGGGAGGGCGGGCAATGGCGTCACATTGTCTTACCCGTGATCGCCTTGGCAACGTCTTATATGGCGTCGATTTCGCGGATCACACGGTCTTCGATGTTAGAAGTTTTGACATCGAACCACATCCGCACCGCACGCGCCAAAGGATTGCCCACCTATAAGGTGATTTTGCGCCACGCGATCAAACCCGCGATGATCCCCGTCATTTCATACCTTGGGCCCGCCTTTGTGGCGATGATCACGGGATCTGTGGTGGTGGATATGTATTTTTCAACGGGCGGAATCGGCAAATCTTTTGTCGATGCAGCCTTGAATCGTGACTATGCTGTGATGATGGGCATCACCCTTTTGGTCGGATTTTTGACCATCGTTTTCAACCTATTGGTGGATATCCTGTATGCGTGGATTGACCCAAAGATCAGGTATTGACCATGACACTTACCGCAATTGATATGGCGGCTTTGGCCCAGCGTCTGGCAACCTTGGATGAAATAAAAGGCCGTTCCCTTTGGGCAGATGCGCGGCGGCGATTTATGGGCAATAAAGCGGCCGTTTTGGGGCTGTTCATGTTGGCCTTTGTGACACTTTATGCCGTCTTTGGGCAGATGATTGCCGCATGGTCTTATGAGGAAATTGATTGGGGCTTGATGGGCAATGCAGCAGAATTGGGTATGCCATCCCTGACCAATGGTCACTATTTCGGTGTCGATGATCTAGGACGCGATTTATTTGCGCGCACCGCACAAGGCACGCGCATATCCTTGATGGTGGGCGTGATTGGCACCGTTATTTCGGTCATCGTCGGCACACTTTATGGCGCAGTTTCAGGCTATGTCGGCGGGCGCACAGATCAGATCATGATGCGGATCGTTGATATCCTATTGGCAATCCCCTTTATGTTCGTGATCATTCTATTGCTTGTGATGTTTGGCAAATCACTGTCAATGCTGTTTTTGGGCATTGGCCTGTTGTCATGGCTCAGTATGGCGCGCATCGTGCGCGGCCAAACGCTGGCGCTAAAAGGCAAAGAGTTTATCGAGGCTGCCCGCGCCACAGGGGTGCCAAGCTGGATCATCATCATCCGCCATATCGTGCCAAATCTGCTGGGGATTGTGGCGGTTTATGCCACGCTTTTGGTGCCAGAAATGATCTTGATCGAAAGCTTTATTTCCTTCTTGGGTCTAGGCGTTCAAGAGCCGCTGACATCACTGGGGCGGTTGATTTCCGAAGGGGCGGGCACGATCAATTACGGCACGCTTTGGCAATTGGCATTTCCGTTGTTTTTCTTTGTCGTGACAATGTTCGCCTTTTTCTTTGTGGGCGATGGGTTGCGCGACGCACTTGATCCAAAGGACCGCTAAGATGACACTGTTGCAGGTTGATAATCTGGGCGTCAGTTTTGATACCCCCGATGGCACGGTGAATGCGGTCAATGGCGTATCTTTTGCGCTGGATCGTGGCGCAACCTTGGGGATTGTGGGTGAATCTGGATCAGGGAAAAGCCAGTTGGCGTTTTCGATCATGGGGTTATTGGCGAAAAACGGTCAGGCACGCGGTTCTGTGCGCTATGACGGGGCCGAGATTTTGAATGCGCCCAATTCCATCATCAATAGCTATCGCGCCAAAAAAATCGCGATGATTTTCCAAGATCCGATGACGGCGCTTAACCCATATATGCGGGTCGCTGATCAAATGGCCGAGGTGTTGGTCCATCACAAATCCATGGGCAAGGCCGAGGCAATTGCACAATCGGTGCAGATGCTGGACGCTGTGAAGATTCCAGACGCAAAAGGGCGCATCCGTCTTTATCCGCACGAGTTTTCCGGCGGAATGCGCCAACGAGTGATGATTGCGATGGCGCTTTTGTGTAAACCATCACTTCTCATCGCAGACGAGCCGACAACGGCGCTGGATGTCACCGTTCAGGCGCAAATCATGCAGCTTTTGCGCGAAATTCAAAAAGATTTCGGCATGGCGACGATTTTGATCACGCATGATTTGGGCGTAGTTGCAGGCTTCTGCGATGAGGTGATCGTTCTTTATGGCGGGCGTGTGATGGAACAGGCCCATGTCGAGCCGCTGTTTTACACACCCACACACCCCTATACGCGGGGACTATTGCGGGCGATTCCACGAGTTGATCAAACAGGCGCTACGCTGGACAGCATCCCAGGATCACCGCCCAATATGACACGGGCGCAAACGGGCTGTCCCTTTGCGCCGCGCTGTGATCGCGTCATGGATATCTGTCGACAGGCATTCGCGCCGCTAACCACCTTTGAGGGGGGACGCAAACGCTCTTGTCACCGCAGTTTGGAGGAAATGGCATGACCACCTTATTGGAGGCCCGCGATCTGCGCGTCAGTTTCGATATCACGCGCGAAGGCGATATGCCTTGGACCAAGCCGCGCAAATTGCACGCGGTCAACGGGGTTAACTTTGCGCTAAATGCTGGGGAGACCTTGGGGATTGTGGGCGAGTCGGGCTGTGGAAAATCGACCTTGGCGCGGGCCTTAATCCAAATGGTTCCCGCCACAGGGCGTGTGGTTTGGCAAGGCAGCCAAGATTTGTTGGCGCTGACTGCACGGCAAATGCTGCCCTACCGCGCCAATATCCAAATGGTGTTCCAAGATCCGCTGGCCAGTTTGAACCCGCGCATGACGATTGGGCAGATTATTGCAGAACCTTTGCGCACACATCATCCCAATTTAGGCGCATCTGAGATCAAGGCGCGGGTCCAATGGATGATGGACCGTGTGGGGCTTTTGCCCAATCAAATCAACCGTTATCCGCACGAATTTTCGGGCGGGCAATGTCAGCGGATTGGCATTGCCCGTGCGCTGATCCTTGAACCCAAGCTGCTGATTTGTGATGAACCCGTTTCAGCGTTGGACGTGTCAATTCAGGCGCAAGTGATCAATTTGCTGGCCGAATTGCGCCGCGAGTTGGGATTGGCGATGATCTTTATCGCCCATGATTTGTCGGTGGTGAAACATATTTCAGACAGGGTGATGGTGCTCTATCTGGGCCGCGTGATGGAGGTGGCGCAAGGCGCTGATTTGTTCGCCAATCCACGCCATCCCTATACGCAAGCCTTGCTTTCCTCGGTGCCTGTGCCTGATCCGATCCGTGAACGAG
>CAWUUC010000194.1:0-10434 GCA_963924905.1 uncultured Paracoccaceae bacterium | reverse complement strand
ATCGGTGCGAAAGGCGCAGTTCGTGCCTTGGGTTTTTACGGCGCGTTTTGGTGTCGAAGGCAATAGGGTGGTATCTGTCACGTCTAAACTATGATCCAGTCCAAGATGATCCACCTCACAGGCACGCCATTGAAAGGATATGCCATTTCGCCCACGCACGAACCCCGTGGCGGCTATCACTTTGGGGTCACCGAATGGGGCGGTCAGGCGCGACAGCCAACTGGGTTCGGCAACCGCATCCTCATCAATAAAGGCCACGATACCCGATGCGGCCGCCATCAACCCCAGATTTCGGGCTGTCGAGATATTGGCATGGTCGTAAAGAATCGTTTTGATATCGTGTTGCGCGGCAAGGTCAGAAATGGCCGCAGGGTCTGCCACAACAATCAGCTCAAACTGATTATGGTTTTGTTGCCGTAATGCGGCAATGCAGCGCTGCAAAGCTGCGCTACGATGGCGGCTGACAATAACAACCGACGCTTTCAGGTCTGGTTCTGTCATCCTGCCAGCATAGATTCGATCACGGCAACATCGGATGGGTTATTCAACTCCCAAAACTGGCGTCCTTTTGCATCCACCTCGACACAAAGTATCTTTCGACCATTTTCCAAAAACCGCAGCTGCTCTAATCCCTCAAGCAGTTCTAATGGGCCAATCGGCCACGTCGGATAGGCGCGCAAAGCCGCGGCGCGATAGGCATACACGCCAACATGATGAAAAACGGGCGTCCGGGCGTCATCGTGATAGGTTTGGTTGGTGAATGGGATCACTTCCTTGGAAAAATAGAGTGCATTTTTATCGCTGTCAAAGACCGCCGTGGTGCCCCCCACCCGACCTGCCGCACGGTCCGCCAAAAGACCTGCCAGCATTTTTCCATCACAACATAAGACGGGCGTTGCGATATCTGCTGTGGTATTTTGGGACAGGGCTGCAATCAACTCGGTCAAAAACCAAGCTGGGGTTAGCGGCGCATCCCCCTGAAGGTTTACGATAATATCGTAATCTGGCAAAATGGACGCCACTTCGGCGCAGCGCTCGGTACCGTTGCGCGCAACAGATGATGTCATCACCACCTCACCCCCAAAAGCGCGGACATGATCGGCAATGCGGGCGTCATCCGTGGCTACGACAGCGTGCAGATCAGGCAAGTTTCTTGCAGCTTCCCATGCACGCTGGATCAGGGTTTTCGCACCATCAGGCCCATGCAGCAAAACCAAGGGCTTACCCGGATAGCGGGTGCTGGCATAGCGCGCTGGAATGACAATCAGAGTTTTCATTTTTTCAACTCGACCCCAGCAGCAAGGGCAATAAAGAACGGATTATCCCATCCCGCCTTACCATAGGTCAAAACCGAATGGTCATCAAAGCGCACGACATGGCCGCCTGCCCCGCGCAACACTGCATCGCCTGCGGCGGTATCCCATTCCATCGTACGACCCAAACGTGGATAAAGATCCGCTTCGCCCGTGGCCAACAAACAAAACTTAAGGCTGGACCCCGCCGAAGTCATATCTTTTACGTTGTATTTCGCGATGTAATCGTCGGTGGCCTGATCGCGGTGCGATTTTGACGCAACCACCATCAGTGCCGCATTGTCAGGTTGTGCCACCTGCAGCGCTATCGTGGCGCCAATAACCTCTTTGTCAAAGTCGCCCATTTCTTCAACGCTTTGACCGTTGGCGGTGGTATAAAACAAACGACCTTTGGCAGGCGCATAAACGATCCCGCGCAACGGGACACCATTTTCAACATAGGCGATATTGACGGTGAAATCCCCACGACGCTGGACGAATTCTTTGGTGCCATCCAAGGGGTCTACGATGAGGAATGTTGAGGCTGCCAATGCATGACTATCTGCTTGCTCTTCGGTAATCAGGATCACGCCGGGAAATAGGGCGCGCAGACCCGCCGATATAATGGCATCCGCCGCCTCATCGGCTGCGGTGACAGGGCTGGCATCTGATTTCGACTTCACCTCAAATTCGGGACCGTTATAAATTGTCATGATTTGATCCCCCGCCTCAAGAGCAAGGCGACGCATCACGGGAACCAAAATTTCGAAATTCATTGCTACTCCTGTCGGCAGCGCCACAACTCTGCCGCTTTGTTGATTCATAAGGTATTTGCCCTTATTATGGCATTTAATTGAAACAGCAAGATTTTCGACGGCTTGATTTTCACCAAAAAGGTTGAACGATATGTTTCGTGTTGACACGCGCAAATCGACTTGGGCGACCACGATGGGGTTGCTGACCCTTATTTTTCACGCCTCGGTACGCAACATTCGCAAAACCAATGGCAATGCTCTGCTTGGCTTGTTGATGCATATCATACAGGCATCGATGATGGTCGCCATCATGGTCTTTATGATGAATGTGCTGGGTATGCGGCGCGTCGCGGTGCGGGGTGATTTTGTTCTTTATATGATGTCGGGGGTTTTGAATTTTGCCACCCATGCGGCCACGATTGCCGCAGTCGCAAAATCAGATGGACCCACCTCTGCCATGATGAAACATTCTCCAATGAATCCAATCGTGGCGATCGCCTCAGCTGCGCTGGGGGTTTTGTATCTGCAAATTTTATCGGCAGGGACCATCCTATTTTTATACCACACGCTTTGGACGCCGATCACCATCCATGAACCACAATATGTCTTTGGCGCGTTTATGCTGTCTTGGTTTTCGGGCATTGCGGTTGGCATGGTGTTCAAGGCCGTCACCCCATGGCAACCCGAAGCGATTGGCGCTTTGACGATGGTTTACACGCGAATGAATATGCTGTTTTCGGGCAAAATGATGTTGGCCAATATGACACCAGGATATATTTTATCGATGTATCTGTGGAACCCATTGTTCCACACAATCGACCAGACCCGCGGCTTTATGTTTGAAAATTATCACCCCCATTATTCGTCCATTATGTATCCGATTTATGTCTCGCTTGTGGTCATGATGGTGGCGCTTTTGTTGGATAATTTTACAAACCGTCATGTTTCGGCCAGTTGGAACGCCAAGCGTTAATGCAAAATCGCTGAAATTCGGCCATTTCTATGGATTTTGTCGCTTTAGCGAAGATTTCTATTTGTCCGATGGCTTGCAGGCCTAGGGGCGCTTGCCTATATACGCGTTGACGCACGCACAATCGCTGCATCACATGGGATCGGGCCTGAATGCCTTCGGGGTTCTGGCCCAAAACATCGCCTTCGGAAAGGGACCAAATCATGGCCAAAATCATTGGTATTGACCTCGGGACAACCAACTCTTGCGTTGCCATCATGGACGGCTCGCAGCCCCGCATTATAGAAAATTCAGAAGGTGCGCGCACGACGCCTTCGATCGTTGCATTCACCGATAACGAGCGTTTGGTTGGCCAAGCTGCCAAACGCCAAGCGGTGACCAACGCCACCAACACAATTTTTGCAGTCAAGCGCCTGATTGGCCGCCGCTTTGACGATCCAATCATCGTCAAAGACCAAAAGAATATGCCTTATGCAGTCGTAAACGGCGGCAATGGCGATGCCTGGGTCGAAGCCCGTGGCGAAAAGTTTTCGCCAGCCCAAGTCTCGGCTGTGATCTTGCAAAAGATGAAAGAAACCGCCGAGGCCTATTTGGGTGAAACCGTCACCCAAGCCGTCATCACGGTGCCTGCCTATTTTAACGATGCTCAACGCCAAGCAACCAAAGACGCAGGTAAAATCGCTGGTCTGGAAGTGCTGCGGATTATCAACGAGCCGACCGCAGCCGCATTGGCTTACGGTCTTGACCGCAAAGAATCGCGCACCATCGCCGTCTATGACCTTGGCGGCGGCACATTCGATATCACCATTTTGGAAATCGACGATGGCCTGTTTGAGGTGAAGTCGACCAACGGCGACACCTTCTTGGGCGGTGAAGATTTCGATATGCGTATCGTGAATTTCTTGGCAGATGAGTTCAAGAAAGAACACGGCGTTGATCTGTCATTGGACAAAATGGCCCTGCAACGTCTGAAAGAGGCCGCAGAAAAAGCTAAGATCGAACTGTCGTCCAGCACCCAGACCGAAATCAATCAGCCGTTCATTTCGATGGATAAAAACACGGGCCAACCGCTGCACCTTGTGGTGAAACTGACCCGCGCCAAGCTGGAATCTTTGGTGGACGATCTTATCAAAAAGTCGATGAAACCCTGTAAAGACGCGTTGAAAGACGCTGGCCTGTCGATGTCTGACATTGACGAGGTGGTTTTGGTCGGCGGTATGACCCGTATGCCCCGCGTCATTGAAGAGGTTACGAAATTCTTTGGCAAAGAACCCCACAAGGGCGTGAACCCTGATGAAGTTGTGGCCGCAGGTGCCGCGATTCAGGCGGGCGTCTTGCAGGGCGACGTCAAAGACGTGGTTTTGCTGGACGTCACGCCACTGTCTTTGGGGATTGAAACCTTGGGCGGCGTGTTCACACGCTTGATTGATCGCAACACTACGATCCCGACCAAAAAATCTCAGGTGTTTTCGACCGCCGAGGACAATCAGAATGCCGTGACCATCCGCGTCTTCCAAGGCGAACGCGAAATGGCGGCTGACAATAAAATGCTCGGCCAATTCAATTTGGAAAATATCCCGCCCGCACCACGCGGGATGCCCCAGATCGAAGTGACCTTTGACATAGACGCCAACGGCATCGTGTCTGTTAAGGCCAAAGACAAAGGCACCAATAAAGAACAAGCAATCACGATCCAAGCTTCGGGCGGGCTGTCCGATGAGGATATCGAAAAAATGGTCAAAGACGCCGAGGCAAATGCCGAAGCAGACCGTGATCGCCGCGAATTGGTGGAATCGAAGAACCAAGGCGAAAGCCTGCTGCATTCGACCAAAAAATCCTTGGCCGAACATTCCGACAAGATAGATCCATCCACTGTCGAAGTGATCGAACTGGCCATGTCAGCGCTGGAAGATGTCTTGAAAACTGATGAGGTTGGCAAGATCAAAGGCGGGATCCAAAACCTGACCGAAGCAGCGATGAAACTGGGCGAGGCCATCTATAAGGCATCCGCAGATCAAGAAGACGACGGCGATGAACAACAACGCCCTGTGGATGAAGATATCATCGACGCCGACTTTGAGGATCTTGGGAACAACAAGCGGAAATAATCCGCACGGAACTTAGCAGAGGCGGCCCTTGGGGGCCGCCTCTGTCCGTTCCCAGATAAGGGGTTTGCTTATGGCAAAGCGCGATTATTACGACTTGTTGGGGGTTTCCAAAGGTGCCTCGGCGGAAGAATTGAAAAAAGCCTATCGGACTAAGGCCAAGGAATTGCATCCAGACCGCAATTCCGATAACCCGAATGCCGAGGCCCAGTTCAAAGAAGTGAACGAGGCCTATGAAGTCCTGAAAGACGCTGACAAAAAGGCGGCCTATGACCGCTTTGGTCATGCTGCATTTGAGGGCGGAATGGGCGGTGGCCCGCGAGGCGGCGGCCCCAATAACGGCGATTTCGCAAGCGCATTTTCCGACGTGTTTGAGGACCTGTTTGGCGATTTCATGGGTGGCGGCCGCCCTGGTGGCGGTGCACGCACAAGGGCGCAGCGTGGATCAGACCTGCGCTATAACCTGCGCGTCACCTTGGAAGAGGCCTTTTCTGGTATCCATAAAACCATATCCGTACCAACATCCGTTGCGTGTGATTCTTGCCATGGCACGGGGGCGGAGGGCGGTTCTGAACCAGTTGGCTGCCCAACCTGCGGTGGGGTCGGCAAGGTGCGCGCACAACAAGGCTTTTTCACGGTTGAACGCACCTGTCCAACCTGCGCGGGCGCGGGCCAAATCGTCAAGAATCCATGTCGGTCTTGCGCGGGGCAAGGACGCGTTGAAAAAGAACGCTCTTTGGCGGTCAATATCCCTGCGGGCGTTGAAACAGGCACCCGTATCCGTCTGGCCAGCGAGGGTGAGGCGGGGATGCGCGGCGGACCATCTGGCGATCTTTACATCTTTATCGAGGTGAAAGATCACGCGATTTTCCAACGCGATTCTGTGCATTTGTTCTGCCGTGTGCCGATTTCGATCGCCACCGCTGCCCTTGGCGGCGAGGTCGAGGTGCCAACAATAGATGGCGGCAAATCACGCGTCAAAGTGTCCGAGGGCAGCCAAACAGGGCGACAATTGCGTCTGCGCGGCAAGGGAATGCCAGCCCTGCGCGGCGGTGGATCGGGTGATATGGTCATCGAATTGGCGGTGGAGACACCCGTCAATCTAACAGCCCGACAAAAAGAGATTTTGGCAGAGTTTGATACGCTCGCGGCCAATAATAATCCCGAAGGAAGCAGCTTTTTCTCAAAGGTCAAAGGATTTTGGGATACCAAAAAGTCCTAATCCAGACGCTATGGTAAAGGGTTGTTAACCAATCCTTTACCAGTTTTGGGCCATGCTAACCCTATGGCAAAAATTGGTTTTCAAGAATCCCCCCTGCCCCTATTTTGCGATACGGATGAGCCCGTGATCGGCATGCCCCCCCTTGGCGAAAAAATGCCTTCTTATATCGCCGATCACCGCAAGCGTCTGCGGACAAGGTTTTTGGATGGCGGAGCGGCGGCCATGCCCGATTATGAAATGCTGGAATTGGTTCTTTTTCGCGCCATCCCGCGTCAAGATGTCAAACCATTGGCACATCTGCTGCTGTCAACGTTTGGCGATTTCAACCGTGTGATCTCTGCCAGCCCATCGCGCCTGATGTCGGTTAAAGGCGTGGGTGAGGCGGTTGTTTTGGAGCTAAAGATCATAGAGGCCGCTGCCCAACGCCTTATGCGTGCCAAAGTGATGAATAGGCCCCTTTTGTCATCATGGTCTGCGCTGATTGATTACTGCCATACAGCCATGGCGCACCGCGAAACCGAATCCTTTCGCGTCCTTTATCTGGATCGCAAAAATGTCCTCATTGCGGATGAAGAACAGGCCAAAGGCACGGTGGATCATGTCCCCGTCTATCCGCGTGAAGTGGTCAAGCGCGCCCTTGAACTGAACGCCAGCGCCCTGATTTTAGTACATAATCACCCCTCGGGTGATCCAACCCCCTCAGACGCCGACATCGCCATGACCCATCAAATATCAGAGGCAGCGCTGGTCTTGGGCATCACCTTGCACGATCATTTAATCATTGGAAAATCGGCAGAGTTATCGTTTCGCAGCGCGGGATATATCTAACCCGCGTTGTGTGCGTGACCTGACGACATCCTTTAGCGCACCCAAATTTCCACCCGCCTGTTCAACCGCTGTCCAGCGGCAGTGTCATCGCAAGCCATCGGCATCGCTTCGCCAAAGGCATCAATCTTGGGCAATTCAACGTCCTGCGTCAGCGCGCTTAGGCTGGCCAAAACATTCCGCGCACGCGCCGTTGCGATGTCTAGATTTTTCACCACATCGCCTTTGCCATCGGAAAATCCGATCAAGGTGAGTTGTCGACCTTGAAACATTCCTGCCTCAAGCCGCCTTGCAAGGTCATTCAGACTTTCGATGGAGGGTGGGTCCAAAGTGTCGCGGCCCTCGTCAAAGCGAAAGGACATCGACAGGCGTTCTGCCCCAGACATAGCCAAGGACAATCGCTGTATATCAGCAAGTGTGGTTTCCTTTCCTGCAGCATTGATGGCATTCATCAGCCGCACCCCGTCTGTGACCAAGGGCAATTGTTCCAAGCTGCGACTGATATATCCCGCTGCGTCGACGGCCATATCAGCTGCAGGGGTTGCCAGAAAATCTAAAAATTCGCGCGCCATAAGGGGCAGGCGACGGGGTGGCGTCACCAAATAGACTGGCAAAGTCAGCGGATAATCCTGCGCCTTGACGGCAAAGGATGACGTTTGCAGCAAAAAGCCACAGCTATCGGTCAAGGCAAGAGGCAATGACGCACCGATCAAAGCCTGCCCGGTCATCGCAAGCGCCCACGGGTCACGCGCCACAGCGGCGGCGAGACTTGTCAGATCAGGATGTTCAACCGCAATTGCAGGGGCCGTGCCCAACCGCTGGGCTAAGGCCTGTTCAATCTCGCTGTTTGGGCCAAGCCCATGTATGATCAACGGACGATTTGGGCCACCCAAATCCTGCCAATTTGCAACATCACCGGCCAGAGCCTTTGCCAAATCAGCGGTCGAGATACGCCCCGTGGGGTTATCAGGCGATATGATTGGGACCAGCGCATCCAGCGCCAAAATCCGCGCCACTTCACCTTGAACGGCAAAGCGTGACACAATAAATTCCGCCCTTGCCTCGGCCAAAGCCTTGCGCGCGGCGTCGGGCCGCATGGGCAAAAAGGAAATTTCAGCCAGAACGGTATCTGATTTGGATAGCCGAGAAACACCATCGACACCGATTTGTAAATCCAAACCCTTTGACTTGGCAAAACCCGCGATCACAGGCGGCAAAAGTGCCCGCGCCGCGTCGGCATCGCCGACAAAACGGATCACGGCCTTGGGCGCTGTTAAATCTGGACAAGCCGGACCTTCACAGATCACAGACTCCGCATTGATAGTCAGAAGTCCATAATCGCTGTCGATGCGGTAGACCTCGCCGTCAAAACTACGCAACTGACCTGCGATCGCCAATGCCCCATCGCGCGATGTCAGCGTCAAATCCTGTGCCTGTCCAGCATTGGCGCATATCAAAATCGCCAATAAACTGATAATGCGTCCTAATACGCCGCGCATTTTTCGTCCTTAAATATCCTTAATCCTATGAAGCATATTGATGGGATCAAGGCCAGATGCGGTCAGTTTGACAAAGCAAGTTTGATCTCTGCCGCAAGCCCAATAATCTGCACAAACTCGCCCACGGCATCACATTCAGGCATGGCCACGGTAATCTCGGCCTGTTCGAGGGTGCCACCAACGGACGAAATCACATCCCCCATCAAATCAAATCCGCAGTTATTGGGTGTAACCTCTGCCTCGACAATCACTTCGGCGGGCTGCCGCGCTGGATAGGTGTAGATCTGCGCCAGCATTGGCATTTTCGTTGTTTTGTCGCCCACCAAGGTCAAATAACCAGAGTTTGGTATTTGACCGGGAAATGGGATTGCCAGATTCTGGGCCCAAATATGCCCTGCGCCATCAAAACCTGCATCGCCTTCATATGCGTGCAGGGCAAAGCCATCACTTTCAGGCCATTGCACCACAACTCGCCGCAGCGATGCAATATCAGGCACGTCAATCGCCGCGTCAGCTGTTTCACCGGTTGCAAATCGCACCGAAACCTTCGCGTCGCGGGTCAAGGCCGGCAGACTTAAAAACAAGGATCCAGAGGCCATCGTTTGCGCGGAAAAGATCATGCCCGCATGGGCAATCATGACATCCGACGCAGGCAGGCATGGCGCAAGTAAGGTCAGACCAATCATCGCATTGGCATCCTCCAAAAGATCCAATGTGATGGGGCAATTTGATGCCACAACGGCGGGAATAGCTGGGGCTGCAAGTTCGGCAATGGCATCTTGCGAAACAAGAGACTCGCCATGGGTCGCAACATCTGACTGACTTATCCCCGTCATTATGACCTGCGCACCCAAGATAACCAGCGTGGCAATGACAATCATTTGCCATTCCGATTTCATTTTTGGAAACACCATGGAAGAACTCCGTTTGTTTGTTGCCCCATAGGAAACATTCAAAAACGTCTAGTGTAAGGCGAAACTATGAAAGATTGTGCGGCCATTATGGCAAAGGGCGACACACTGTGCCGCCCTTTGCCATAATTCTGTCGGGTGCCGTCGACCTAAAGCGATCCGTGGCAGTGTTTGAAGCGTTTGCCCGACCCGCAGGGGCAAGGGTCCATCCTACCCGGGTTACCCCAAGTGCTGGGGTCTGTTTCAACAAAACCAGCCGCCGCCACAGGCGCTGCGACCGCTGCTGCTATGGACGGCTTGGCTGACGCCGCCTGCTGAGCCAACATTTGCGCCATCATGGCCTGCTGTTCTTCGGCAGTGACGGGACGGATCATCGACAGTTTTTGCGTCACGTCTTGGCGCAGGCTGTTCAACATGGATTCAAACAGACCAAAAGATTCCGTCTTATATTCATTCAGCGGGTCGCGCTGTGCATAACCGCGAAAGCCCACGACGGACCGCAGATGTTCCAAGCGCAGCAAGTGATCACGCCATTTGGCATCAATCGTTTGCAACAGCAGCTGCTTTTCAATGTTCCGCATGGCATCAGGCCCAAAGGTCGCCAATTTTTCGGCCATCAGGCTGTCAGATGCAGCAATAATCCGCTCTTGCATAACGCTATGATCAACGCCCTCTTCGGCGGCCCAGTCTGTGATGGGCAGATTTAGGCCCATCTTTTCAAGAACTTCGGCCTTTAGCGTGGGCGCGTCCCATTGATCGGCATAGGTTTTGGCAGGCATATGTGCATCGACCAAATCTTCGGCGACTTGGTGGCGCATATCTTGGATGATGGCCGATAGATCTTCTGCCTGCATA
>CAWUUC010000193.1:0-4131 GCA_963924905.1 uncultured Paracoccaceae bacterium | reverse complement strand
TCGCGCCAATGATCGACGCCGTTTGGCGCGACTGTGACAGCACCAAAACGACCCAAAATCGCGCGAAGATGTTCCAGCCGCGCCTCTACGGATGGGGCAAAGCCCTCGATCCGAATGGCCATTTTGCCATCGTGAAAACTGGCCCCTGAAATATCATAAGGCGTGGCCAACACAGCCGCCATCGCGGGCAACGGATCGGTCAGACGGCAAAACAGCGTGGCTTCTGTTTCAGGAATAGGCATCACCTTTAGGCTAACTTCAGTCAAAACGCCCAAAGTCCCAAAGCTGCCCGCCATCAATTTTGTCAGATCATAGCCCGTGACGTTTTTCATCACGCGCCCCCCGTTTGAGATGATTTCGCCCCACCCATCGACAAAGCGCACCCCCAAAAGCGCATCGCGCGCCGCCCCCACCTGAACACGGCGCGGGCCCGACGCATTGGCCGCAATGACGCCACCGATGGTCGATCCCCCCGTGCGCCCCAAAACGGCGCGCATATCGGGCGGCTCAAAGGCCAGACGTTGATTTTCGCCAGCCAGCAACGCATCAATCTCCGAGACAGCTGTACCAGCCCGCGCCACCAATGTCATTGCAGCTGGCTCATACAGGGTCACACCCGTAATGGCAGCGGTCGACAGGGGCGCGCCCGACGAGATTGGTCCACGCGTGCCACCGCCTTGCACCGCAATTGCGTCACTGCTGCGGATCGCCGCACTCAGGTCTTGTTCACTGGTTGGCTGCATTATCGACGCCCCGCGCTGACATCCAAAGGAAAGACTTTCGCAGGGTTCAACAGCCACTTTGGATCAAAGACGTCTTTGACGCGCATCTGCGCCTCTAGGTCTTGGGCGGTGAACTGCACCAACATCAGATCGCGCTTTTCGATGCCGACGCCGTGTTCGCCTGTCAAACATCCGCCCACCTCAACACACAGACGCAAGATCGCCGCGCCAAAGGCCTCACAGCGTTCCAAATCGCCCTCTAGATTGGCATCATAAAGGATCAACGGATGTAAATTGCCGTCACCTGCGTGAAACACATTGCCGACATCTAGGCCGAACTCGGCGCTCATTTGTGAAATGCGCTCTAAAACGTGTGGTAGGGCAGAGACGGGGATCACCCCATCCAGACACATATAATCGTTGATTTGCCCCATCGCGCCAAAGGCTGATTTGCGCCCCAGCCAAATCCGCCCCGCTTGCCCCGCATCGGCGGCGGCACGAAATTCGACAGGGTTATGGCGGCGGGCAATCAGTTCAATGCGGGCCATTTGATCGCGGATTTCATCGGGGCTGCCTTCGACCTCGATGATCAAAAGCGCCTCACAATCGGGATAGCCCGCTTTTGCAAAGGCCTCGGTCGCGCGGATACAAGGGCGGTCCATGAATTCAATCGCCACAGGCAGCAGACCCGCCTTAATGATATCGGCCACACAGGCCCCCGCCGAGGCATTGGTGTCAAAGCCGACCAGAACGGGCAAAGCGCCTTCGGGTTTGGGCAGGATCCGCAGCGTCGCCTCTGTCACAATGCCCAATTGCCCCTCGGATCCGCAGATGACTGCCAGCAAATCAAGCGCGCCCGCATCCATCCACGGCCCGCCGATTTTCACGATGCTGCCATCCATCATCACCATCGTGACGCCAAGCAAATTATTCGTGGTCACGCCATATTTCAAACAATGCGCGCCACCTGAATTCATCGCGATATTGCCGCCAATCGCGCAGGCCAATTGGCTGGACGGATCAGGCGCATAGAAAAAACCATCCGCTTCAATCGCGCCCGTCACACTTAGGTTGGTGCGCCCCGCCTCGACACGAATAAAGCGGTTGTCATAGTCGGTTTCCAAAACAGCCGTCATGCGCGACACACCCAAAATCACGCAATCGCCCGTGGGCAATGCGCCGCCCGACAGAGATGTGCCAGACCCACGCGGCACCACAGGCACGCCCATGTCATGGCAGGTTTTCAGCACGGCCGCGACCTCGTCGGTGCTGCTCGGCAAAACCACTGCCAAGGGAGCGCAGCGATAGGCCGACAGCGCATCGCATTCATAAGCGCGCAATTCAAAATCATCCTCAATCACGCGATCATATGGCAAAACGCTGCGTAAAGCTGCAATCAAGGCGGGCTTTTGCCCGACGATAATTGTATTGATGGGGGGCATTTCCATGGTGAAGCCTTTCCTTTCCCAATAGTTAGGTCAAAGATACGCTTATGACAATCTATGAGGTGTTTATTATGCCCAGCTTGCCCCTTCTTGATCTGATCGCCCTCGGTGTGACGATTGCTGCATGGCTGGGCATTGGATTTGCGATTGAACATCCTTGGCCCAAGCGCCCTTCGGTCAGTCTGCTGATGGAAACCTATCGGCGCGAATGGATGGTGCAATTCATCACCCGCAATCCGCGCGTTTTTGATGGCACAATTATTGACAGTCTGCGCCAAAGCACCGCGTTTTTTGCAAGTGCCTCGATGATTGCTGTTGGTGGCGGCTTGGCGATTGTGGGCAATCCTGCGGTGGTTATGGGGATCACGTCTGATTTTCCTTTGGGACATGAAATCAATGATTTGCGGCTGCACGCCCTATTGATCGTCGTGTTTTTGGTCAATGCGCTGTTGAAATTCGTTTGGTCGAACCGTTTGTTTGGTTATTGCGCGGTCATTATGGCCTCGGTTCCAAATGAGGCAGGCGATCCCAAGGCTGAAATCCGCGCCGCCCAAGCGGCTGATTTGAATATCACGGCCGCGAAAAGCTTTAACCGCGGACTTCGGTCGATTTATTTTGCTTTGGGGTCTTTGGGCTGGCTGTTGGGGCCATATGCGTTGATGGTTGCGGTCGCGCTGACATCGGCTGTGTTGATCAGACGCGATTTTGCATCTGCCTCGCGGTCGATCATTTTGCGCGGGCTGTGACGGCGCGCCGCCCTTCGATCACCCAACCGCCGATTGCGGTCAGTGCTGCCAAGATCAACCATCCCCAACTTGGCAATAGGGGCGTCACCTGAAGACCCACCGTTTCATAGGCGCCGCGCGGTGTCATCCCAATCCAACCGCGTCCAAAAGCGGTGCGACCCGCGCGAATAGCGCGAAGATCAGGCAGACCGTCTGCGATTCGTAGAACCCCGCCAAAGCTGGGTGCAATCACTGGCGCCACGCCATCCCCGCTGGCCAAAGGTGCTGCAAATTCGCGCGGCGCGGTTGGGCCAACGGCGACGACACGTTCCAAATCCCCTTGCTGCAACCGATATAACCCCATCATCGGCGCTTGCCATGTGACGGAAAACTGTCCTGCCCCCGTTTGCGGCATCGCGAGTGTCACGGCGCGGCCATCAGGATAGGTGATCGTCAAATCCCCCAGCGGCGTCTCGGCCAAGGTGCGACGTGTGATCGTCAAGACATCGTCTTTGGCCGTGGCGATCAGGGTGTCCTCTTCCAGGTCGGGTTCCTTAAGCATCCAATGCGCCAGACGGCGCAGCAGTTCCAGTTGCGGGCCGCCACCTTCAAAACTGCGTCCCCAAAGCCAAACATGATCCGAGGCCAGAAACCCAACCCGCCCTTCGCCGACACGATCAAGGATCAGCAAAGGCCGATCTTGTGGGCCCGACATCACCACCTGCCCACGCAGAGCTGTCACCTCATTCATCCGAAACCAGCGGCCCCACGTGGCCGATTGCGCCACTAAGTCCTTGGTCACGGGATGGCGTTGCCCCAAATCGGTCAGTTGAGGCTGAAATCCTTCGTTTAAGACGCGCCCCGTGGGTTCAGCGGGCAAAATTTCGGCCAAGGGTGTGCGCCATAGGCTGTCGACCGACCCATATTCTGGACCTGCCGCCACCAAAACCGTGCCACCATCTTGGACATATTGAACAACGTTATCAATATATTCCATCGGCAACAGGCCACGCATCGCGAAACGATCAAAGATAATGAGATCGAAATCCTTAATCTTTTGCACGAATAATTCCCGCGTGGGAAAGGCGATAAGAGCCAGTTCTTCGACAGGAATATTGTCTTGTTTTTCGGGGGGGCGCAGAATTGTAAAATGAACCAAATCTACCGAAGGGTCTGATTTCAGCAAATTGCGCCAAACCCGTTCGCCGGTATGCGGCTCGCCCGAGACCAGCAAAACCC
>CAWUUC010000192.1:0-10353 GCA_963924905.1 uncultured Paracoccaceae bacterium | reverse complement strand
TATCAATGCCCTGCCCCTCAAGGGTTTCAAACCCATTGGCCAAGCGCGTGACGTCGGCAACCATCAACTGCGCCGTGCTGCCAGACGCGATATCTTCAGGGGCAATATGAGACAGGATTGTGCGTTGGATCACCGTGCCTTCGACCAACAACCAAACTGCCATCAAGGCCACGGCGGGGATCAATACACCAATTGCTGTGATGCGACCATAAAAGGCAGGAAGGGAATGCAATTTGCGGATATCGCCGCCTGCGGATGCAACCGCGCGACTTTGACCCAAAATGTAACCCATGACGGTCAAAGCAAGAAGGACTAGCAGCAAAAGGCCAAGGCTCATGATAGACCTGTCATATAAGGAAAATGGCGCGCGGGGGTCGCCCGCGCGCCAAGAATGATTAGTTCGACAATGGTGCCATCAGATCGCCCGCTGCAACAGCAGCTTGGGTTTCTGCCAATTTTGGATCGGGAACCAAACCGTATTCAACCAGCAGACCACCAGGGCCAGCCATGTCATCAGATACGAAGAAGTCCAGATATTCTTGCAGACCTGGGATCACGCCGATGTGCTGCTTTTTCACATACATGAACAATGGACGCGACACAGGGTATGCGCCGTCTGCAATGGTTTCCACCGAAGGCACAACGCCCGAAACAGATGCCACTTTCAGCTTGTCGGTGTTGTTTTCATAGAACGACAGACCGAACACGCCAACAGCGTTCTTGTTTGCGTCCAAACGCGACAGGGTCTCGGTGTAATCGCCGTCGATTTCAACAACGCTGCCGTCACCGCGGATACCGTGGCAAGCCTTTAGCGCGGCTGATGCTTTTGCTTTGTCATCTGCACCTTCGGCGACTGCCAAGAACAAATCATAAGCGCCAGTTTCTTTGCAGCCTTTTTCCATCAAGCTGATGTCAAACACTTCGCGTGTGCCGTGCTTGGTACCTGGGATCAATGCCAAGTTGTCTTGTGCTGGCAAAGTTGCATCCGCGTCAGCCCAAGTTTTTGCGGTATTGTCCATCAAAGCACCGTCTTTGGCGACCTGTGCGCCAATCGCGGAATAAACAGCGGTGGGCGACAAGGCAAAGTCAGGTCCAGCCAAGTCTGATGCGAAAACCACGCCATCGTAACCGATACGGATTTCCATGATTTCAGTAACGCCATTTTCAGCACAGGTATCAACGTCAGACTGTTTGATGCCCGAAGAAGAGTTTGCAATGTCAATCGTGTCTTCGCCAACGCCTTTGCACAATGCCGCGCGGCCAGCACCCGAACCGCCGCCTTCGACGACTGGGGTTTTAAATGTACCCTGCTCGCCGAACGATTCAGCAACGATGGTTGCGAAAGGCAGAACGGTCGAGGAACCTGCAATCGCCAATTGGTCGCGCGCCGAAGCAGCGGTTGCCGAAAGGGCAAGCATTGCCAAGACCGAGACGGAATATTTCATAGAGGACATGGATCTCTCCTAAGTTGTGTTAAACCAAACAATGTCGGATGCCTGACCCATAGTCTTGGTTGGTGACGGAAATATTTCAGTTATGTAACAGTTTTATGAAATTCATCCCGCGCGCGCGAATTACTTGATCCTTTGGCCCTGTCCCACTAGAAGCGGCAAAACACCGAAGGAGATGCGAAAATGGGCTTTAAAATGGGTATCGTTGGCCTTCCGAATGTGGGCAAATCCACCCTTTTCAACGCGCTGACGCGGACGGCCGCCGCGCAGGCCGCCAACTTTACGTTTTGCACCATTGAGCCGAACGTGGGCGAAGTGGCCGTGCCAGACCAGCGTTTGGAAAAACTGGCGGCGATTGCATCTAGCAAACAGATCATCCCGACTCGCATGACATTTGTCGACATTGCAGGTCTGGTGCGCGGCGCGAGCAAAGGCGAAGGTCTGGGTAACCAGTTTTTGGCCAATATCCGCGAGTGTGACGCCATTGCCCATGTGCTGCGCTGTTTTGAAGATGGCGATATCACCCATGTCGAAGGGCGCATTGACCCGGTGGCAGATGCCGAAACCATCGAAACGGAATTGATGCTCGCAGATATGGAAAGTATCGAGCGTCGCCTGACAGGTCTGGCCAAGAAATTGCGCGGCGGCGATCAGGAAACCTTGGATCAAGACCGCCTGTTGCGCGCCGCCTTGGCCGTGCTGAACGACGGCAAACCCGCCCGCACTGTCAAAATTGCCGATGACGATCAACGCATCTGGCGGATGTTGCAATTGCTGACCAGCAAACCCGTCTTGTTTGTCTGCAATGTCGAAGAATCCTGCGCGGCCAATGGCAATTCGCAATCGGCCCGCGTGGCAGAAATGGCTTTGAAACAAGGGGCGGCTTCGGTCGTGATCTCGGCCAAGATTGAGGAAGAGATCAGCCAGTTGGCAGATGATGAGGCCGAGATGTTTTTGGGCGAAATGGGTCTGGAAGAGGCGGGGTTAGACCGTCTGATTCGCGCCGGCTATAAATTGCTGGGCCTGCAAACCTATTTCACAATCGGCCCAAAAGAGGCCCGCGCTTGGACCATCCCCGCTGGCACTTTGGCCCCCCAAGCTGCGGGCGTGATCCACGGTGATTTCGAAAAAGGCTTCATCCGTGCAGAGACGATTGGCTATAGCGATTATATTGCAGGCAATGGCGAATCTGGTGCGAAAGAGGCGGGCAAATTCCGCGTAGAAGGCAAAACTTACGAAGTCAAAGACGGCGACGTTCTGCACTTTTTGTTCAACGCCTAAGCGAAATCTGGTCCACCTGAACCGCCCCTGAGTGTCGTTAGATATTGAAAGTGGCACGGCGGCCCCACTGGGCCGCCTAAATGACAAAATCGCTCTAGATGTCAGGCTTTTGGATCAATAGAAATGGTCTTTGCCCGATCACGCAGCACGAATTTCTGAATTTTGCCCGTCGATGTTCTAGGAATATCCGTGAAAACAAAAAAGCGCGGCACCTTGTAGGCGGCAAGATGATTGCGGCACCAATCCTGCAATATCCGCGCATCAGCCTTTTGGCCCGCCACAAGTTCGATAAAGGCGCAAGGCGTTTCGCCCCATTTTTCATGCGGCATCGCCACAACGGCCGCCACCGCAACGGCGGGGTGACGGTAAAGCGCCTCTTCCACTTCAATAGATGAGATGTTTTCCCCACCCGAAATGATGACATCTTTGGACCGATCTTTAAGCTGAATATAACCATCGGGATGCATGACCCCCAAATCACCCGAATGGAACCACCCCCCCGCAAAGGCCGCCGCCGTGGCACTGGGGTTGCGAAAATATCCTTTCATCACGACATTGCCACGAAACATCACCTCGCCCATGGTTTGCCCATCCCGTGGGACAGGCTCCATCGTATCTGGATCCAGCACATCCAACTGCTCTAACGGTAAATAGCGCACGCCTTGGCGTGATTTTAGGGCGGCTTGGCGATCAGGGGGCAGATCCGACCAACTGTCATGCCAATCATTGACGACAGCCGGGCCATAGGTTTCTGTCAGCCCATAAAGATGGGTCACGTTGAACCCCGCGCTTTGCATATCGGCCAACAGCTTTTCTGGGGGTGGCGCGGCGGCGGTGAAAAACTGCACCTTTTGGGTCAAATCCCGTTTGACCATATCGGGTGCTGCGATGATCAGCGACATCACGATGGGTGCGCCGCAAAGATGGGTAACACGTTCATCAGCCAGCGCGTTCCAGATTGGTTCGGCCCGCACTTGGCGCAGGCTAACATGGGTGCCGATAATGGCCGAAAGGGTCCAAGGAAAGCACCAACCGTTGCAATGAAACATCGGCAAAGTCCACAGATAGACTGCGTGTTTGGGCATCGAAGCCGTCAGCGCGTTCCCTTGCGCCAAAAGATAGGCACCACGATGATGGTAGACGACCCCCTTGGGATCCCCCGTAGTCCCAGAGGTGTAATTGATTGAAATCGCGTCCCATTCATCTTGGGGCATCAGCCAAGCAAAATTTGGATCGCCCTTTGCCAAAAAGTCCTCATAATCTGGGGCGTCAACCTGCTGGCTTGGTCCGTCAAACTGTGGATCATCATATTGGATCACTGTGGGTTTTGCCTCGGCAAGAACCAATGCCTCTTGCAACAGACCCATAAACTCACGGTCTACGATCACCACGCGTGATAGGGCATGGTCCAACTGAAAGGCGATGGTCGCGGCATCCAAGCGGGTGTTGATCGAATGCAGCACGGCGCCAGACATCGGCACGCCGTAATGGCATTCCAGCATGGCAGGCGTATTGGCCAAAAGCGCCGAAACCGTATCGCCGCGGCCGATGCCAATCTGCGTCAGCGCCGATCCCAGTTGCCGCGCGCGGGTATAAAAATCGGCGTAACTGCGCCGCAAAGGGCCGTGAATGATTGCTGTATGATGGGGAAAAACCGCCGCGGCGCGTTCTAAAAATGTCAGCGGGGTCAGCGGCTGATGATTTGCCGCGTTGCGATCCAGATCAGTGTTATAGGGGTTGGGATGCATCGCGTCAGATATCCTGCCATTTGGGGCTGCGCTTATCGATAAAGGCGCCAATGCCTTCGGCCGCATCGCGCGCCAACATATTTTCAACCATCACACCAGAGGCATATTCATAGGCATCGGAAACGCTCATCTCGCGTTGGGCGTAAAAGGCGCGTTTTCCCGTGGCCAATGTCATGCTGGATTTCGACGCGATCTTGCGGGCCATATCCATCGTCACGTGCTGCAGATCTTGGGCTGGCACAGCGTGATTGATCAAACCGATTTCCGCCGCCCGATGGGCCGAGGTCATCTCTCCCGTCAACAGCATTTCCATCGCGTGTTTACCTGATACATTGCGCGACAGTGCCACCATTGGGGTCGAACAAAATAGGCCGATATGCACGCCCGGTGTGCTGAACCGCGCCGTGTCGGCACCGATTGCCAAATCACAGCTGGCCACCAACTGACAGCCCGCAGCGGTCGCAACCCCCGTCACTTCGGCAATCACAGGCTTGGGGCAATTCATAATGGCTTGCATCAGGGCAGAACAAGTCGACATGACCGTCGCAAAATAGGCCCTACCTTGATCTACGTTTGCACGACCCGCTGTCATTTCCTTAAGATCGTGCCCCGCACAAAAGGCAGGCCCTGTCGCAGCCAAAACAATCACCCGCACCATGGGATCGCCGCCCGCTTGCCGAAACGCAGCGCCCAGCGCTGCCATCATCGCCTCTGACAAAGCGTTGCGTTTTGCGGCATCATTCATTGTCAGGCGCAAAACACCGTCATCCCCCAACTGCTGCAATAAGATATCGTTGTTTTGCCCAGTATAATGCCCAGCGTTTTGCATCGGTCCGATCCTTGAGACGAAGTTACCAGAAAGTTATGGCCGCATTATGCGCCGAAATCCCGATGAAAATGCAAGTGCGATCTGCGCCCCGCGGATAAAGCTGTGGTCATGCGGTGGCGATCTTTTTCTTAGGATCGTAAAACGGACGCTCAACAACGATGGCGCGCGACAGACCTGCGTTTGTGACCACCTCGACCTCGGTTCCGATATCGGCAAAATCGGACCCAACCATGGCCAAGGCAATGTTTTCTTTCAGTCGGGGGGAATAGACCGCAGAGGTGACTTTTCCGATGGAAACCCCTTGATTTTTGATGGTCCAAAACGTCGTATTCGGGCCTTGGAACGGCGCGCCGTCAATGATCAAGCCAACCTGTTTGCGGCTGGCCCCTTGGGCATGAATATGGCGCAGCGCGACCTTTCCTATAAAATTGGCCTCGATATCCAAATTCACCAGACGGTCCAGACCCAACTCGTATGGATTTGTGCGAATATCCGCATCTGCGTGATAAGACAGCATCCCGCCTTCGATCCGACGAATAGAGGATGTATGCCCTGGCTTTAGACCAAAGGGCAGGCCTGCCGCCATAATACGCTCCCACAGGGCTTCGCCATGGGCGCTGTCACGCAAGTAAATCTCATAGCCCAATTCGCTAGACCAACCCGTGCGCGATACCAACAAAGGGATGCCGTCCAAGTCCAGTTCCCGCAGCCAATAGTATTTCAAATCCATGATAGACGTGCCAAACAAGGCTTGCATAATTTCGCCCGACTTTGGCCCCTGCAATTGCAACGGCGAAACATCGGGTTCGTTAATTGTCACATCCAAACCAGAATGCACCGCCACGCCCTGCGCCCAAAGCAAGATATCGCTATCTGCCAAAGATATCCAAAAGTGGTTTTCAGCCAAACGCAACAAGATAGGATCGTTTAAGATGCCCCCTGTGGCATTGGTGATCAAAATATATTTGCACTGCCCCACCGCCATTTTGGACAAATCACGTGGGGTCAATATTTGGACAAATTTCGCCGCATCAGGCCCAGTGATTTCAACCTGCCGCTCAACCGCCACGTCACACAAAATCGCGTCATTGACCAGATTCCAAAAGTTCTGCTCAGGATCGCCAAAATCGCGCGGAATATACATATGATTGTAAACGGAAAATCCCTTGGCCCCCCAGCGCACTGTGGACGCGAAATAGGGGGATTTGCGGATTTGGGTTCCAAACCCAAAATCATCTGCCTGTGTCATAATGCTTACCTTTTGTTTCGGGTGACCAAAGGCCACACCCTGCCCATATGTCTTGTACCGATTTAGGACGGTTCGACGCATTTAGGCGGTCTAAAAAGTGGCAAGACAAAGACTGAACGGACCAATTTTGTCCCCGATTTGGGCTGATTGGACGCAGCAGGTCAAACGCGGGTTTTGGCCACCAATTTCCCAAGGTTAGGCCTGCTGGATTTGACCCGCCGCGTAGCGATATAGGTCATATAGCGATCAATTCCCAAATCGGCCGTCAGCATCCGCTCTATTAAGGCCAGGAATGAGGCAAGATCAGGCGTGATGGTTTGCATAACATAATCCATACCGCCGCCCGTCGCGATACAATCTGTGATCTCATCTAAAGGGCCAATAAAGGATTCGAAGCGATCAAAGTCGGTCTTGCGGTGATGGGTCAACGAGACCGTTACCACCACTTGGGTGAAATCAACGATCTGTTCCAATGCGATATCGGCATGATACCCGCGAATGAACCCAGCGGCTTTCAGGCGATCAAGACGGGCCCAACAAGGTGTCGCGGAAATATTGGCGATTTCGGCAAGTTTCGATTTGCTCAATTGCCCGTGCTGCTGGATCGCGCTGAGAATACGAATATCCGTCTGATCAAGGGCAAGTTTTTTCATCAGCTCAAACCTTGGCCGCACCATATGGTGCTGTGGACATGACAAGCTGCGGCTTGCGCGGTTCAATTGGGGATAGGCGATCCTTTGTGACCCTGCAATCGGTTTTGCGACATCTTTGGCGTCAACCGCGCCCGCAGCAGTGGGCGGACGCGGCGGTTAGCCGCGTGAATCCAAGCTTTGCGTTGCAATTGATTTAGCCAAGATGAAGGAAATTCACGGCACCCGAAAATATGAGAGATGCAATGTACCCATTTGGATCTGTGAATATATGAACAAAGTTATTGCCTCGATCCATTGTTTGAACGAAAGTCCCTTCAAAGTCCTAGAGGTATAAGACCGTGAAACCATTCATCCTTGGCATCGATGTTGGCACAACATCCGTCAAAGCTGGGGTTATGGATCAATCAGGTCAAATGCTGGCCCAATTCGTCAAAACCTATCCGACCATCCGCAAGGGCAATGCCATTGTCGAACAAAACCCCGATCATTGGGTTGACCTGATTGCCGAGGCAATGGATGCGTTTGCCTCTTATGACATCGCAGCAATTGGTTTGACCAGTCAGGTCAACACCCATGTTTTTGTCGACCAGAATGGGACAGCTTTGCTGCCCGCCATTGTCTGGCAGGATGGGCGGGCCGCAGCCGAGGCGGCACAGTTGGATGCACAAGTTAGCGCACCCCAAAAAATGGCATGGTGGGGCGCGCCAATGCCGATTGACGCAAGCCATGCCTGCGCCCGTATGTCATGGGTCGCCAGCCATCACCCAGATATCTGGGAACAGACACGTTATGTCATGCTGCCCAAAGATTACTGCATCTTCAAATTGACGGGTCAGGCAGTAACAGACCCTATTTCCAACATCGGACTGGTCGATCCCGGATTGAATTACATTCCTCAGGTCTTTGACCTTGTGGCAGGGTCAAAGGACCGGGCCCTTGCCTTGGCGCCGATATGTCAGGTCATTGGACAAGTTCAAAGCGGGCCGTTTGCAGGGACGCCAGTTGTATGTGGAACGATGGACGCTTGGGCGGGTTTGGTCGGGGCGGGCGGTGCCAAAGACCAATCTTCCATCTATCTGAGTGGAACCAGCGAGATATTGGGCATTTCCTCCCAAACGATCATCCCGACATCTGGTGCCATCGTCTTTCCGACCTCTGATAATATCCGACTGCACGCGGCGCCAACACAATCAGGGGGGGATGCAAAGGTCTGGTTTGCAGCGGCGCAAGGTATGACGCTTGAAAAGATGCGTAAGCTTGTTGCATCCTCCAAACGCAGCACGGCGACGCCCTTGTTTTTGCCGCAGTTGCAAGGGGAACGCGCACCCTTGTGGGATGCTGATTTGCGCGCCGCCTTTTTGGGTGTGAGCCGCCAAACGGCCCAACAGGATTTTGCCCGCGCTGTTTATGAAGGTGTCGCGATGGCTGCGCGTATGGCACTTGAGACATTGCAAAAATCAGCCGATGTTGTGAGTGAGACGATGACTTGTGGCGGGGGTGGATTTTTATCCACGCCTTGGAACCAAATTCGCAGCGATATCTTGGGGGTCGAATTGCGTGTTTTGACTGCCAAAGAACCAGGCATTCTGGGTGCTGCAACAATGGCGGCCATCGGAATTGGCCAGTTTTCCAATTTTGACGAAGCCTATAGCGCCTTGGCCAAATTCGATGAAACTTACCTTCCGAATAGGGCGCTTCGCGCGCAATACGATGACTTATTTGGCCTTTATCAAGAGGCAATCAAACTGAACGCATCACTTGGAAAACGCCTTGTGGGATGCTTTGCTGAGCCTGCCACACCCTAACCCGCGCTTTCTGTCTGATCATGACGACGACCACAAAACCTAAAAACAAGACAAACCAAAGGGAGACGACTATGACAAAACATCTGACACTTGCTGTTTCAACCCTCGCACTGTTTTCATCTGCGGCTTTGGCAGAAACAGTTGCAGTTATTACGCCTTATCTTTCCCAACCCGGCACACAAGCCTATGTCGAAGGATTCCAAGCAGCGGCCACCTCCAAAGGGTGGGACGTCAATGTGATCGACACCGCTGGCGATGTGGCGGCCGTGATCAGCAGACTAGAAGATGCTGTGACCCAAAAAGTGGATGCCATCGTCATAAACGTTGATCCAGCGCAGGTTGATGTTGGTTTGATTGCGGCAAAAGAGGCTGGGATTCCCGTCGTAGGGATGGACGCGGGATCGCATCCACTGGTTGCGGCCAATGTCACATCGAACGGCTATGCGATGGCCGCCGAAACCTCGGTTTATGTGGCCAACCGCATCAATGGGCAGGGCAAGGTCGTGATGTTCGTTTTTGACGCCTTTCCTCCGGTCCAAATCCGCGGCGTTGTCGCAGATGCTATCTTTGGCAATTTCCCAGACATCACTGTCTTGGATCGCGTCACACCAGATGTGGCCGATGGTGGCATTGCAGACAGTCGTGCCAAAATGGAAGCAATCCTTGCCGCAAACCCAGAGCCTGGCAGCATAGCCGCTGTTTGGGCCGCTTGGGATCAGCCCGCATTGGGCGCGTTGCAAGCGATCGAGGACGCAGGTCGTGGCGAAGAAGGTATTGTCATCACCGGGATCGACGCCAATCCGCAGGCGCGCGATGCAATCGCTGCGGGCGGCAACTTTGAGGCCTCTATCGCCCAAGACTTCAACGGGATTGGGGCGACTGCCGCAGACGTTGTTGGCCGCCTAATGGCGGGCGAAACCTTGCGCGAAAGCGTCATCTACGTTCCGACCAAGCTGGTGACCTCTGCCAACGCGGCACAATAAGGGCTGTGTCGGCACCATCCTTGGGGTGGTGCCGACCGACACTGACATCTTGTCGAAAGACCCTTTATGCAACGCCTGACGTTCAAAAATATGTCCAAGGCCTATAATGGCGTTCCTGCCTTAACGGACGTTACTTTGACGTTGGTGGGCGGGCGCGTTCACGCCTTGATGGGCGAAAACGGTGCAGGCAAAAGCACCTTGATTAAGCTGATTGCAGGCGTTGTTTCGGCAGATCATTTGATGGTGGAACTTGATGATCGCGTGATCCCACTGCACTCTGCACAAGACGCAAAAAACGCCCAGTTTCGCTTTATCCACCAAGAATTAAATATTGTGCCCCAAGTCTCGGTTGCA
>CAWUUC010000191.1:0-6823 GCA_963924905.1 uncultured Paracoccaceae bacterium | reverse complement strand
CATTGGTTAGCCCAGAAATGCAAGCAGCTGTTGAAGCAGCTGCCGCGAAAATCAAATCGGGTGAACTCGTTGTGCATGACTATGTGTCTGACAACGCTTGCCCAGCGGCGACGTTCTAATGCCTGATCAGGCATATGGGGGGCGGCAGGCAACTGCCGCCCCTTCTTTGGCGATTGAACTTAGGGGCATTTCCAAGGCCTTTGGATCGGTTCAGGCGAATAAAGACATCAATATTGCCATCCCACGCGGCACAATCCACGGGATCATCGGCGAAAATGGTGCAGGAAAATCGACCCTTATGTCGATCCTTTACGGTTTTTACCGCGCTGATGCGGGTGAGATTTTCATAAATGGTACCGCGACCACGATACCCGACAGCCAAAGCGCAATCCGCGCAGGCATCGGCATGGTGTTTCAGCATTTCAAACTGGTCCAGAACTTTACAGTTTTAGAAAATGTCATTTTGGGCGCAGAAGATGGGCCAATGCTGAACAGCAGCCTTTCCAAAGCCCGCCGCATCCTGGCGGAACTGTCACGCGAATATGAATTAGATGTAGATCCCGATGCGCTGATCGAAGACCTCTCTGTCGGTCACCAACAGCGGGTCGAGATTCTAAAGGCGCTATACCGCCAAGCTGATATTTTGATTCTGGATGAACCCACTGGCGTTTTGACCCCAGACGAGGCGGACCATTTGTTCCGCATTTTGCGCGGGCTGCGCGATCAGGGCAAAACCGTGGTGATCATCACCCATAAACTGCGCGAAATTATGGAAACAACCGATAATGTGTCCGTCATGCGGCGCGGCACGATGGTTGGTACGGTCAAAACCGCTGAAACCTCGCCCGAGGCTTTGGCGGAATTGATGGTGGGGCGCAAAGTCTTGCTAGAGGTTGAAAAAGGCCCTGCAAAACTGGGCGATATTGTGCTGTCGGTGCAAGATTTAACCGTCAAGGACGAGGACGGCGTCATTCGCCTGAAAGGGATCAGCTTTGATATCCGCGCGGGCGAGATTTTGGGCATCGCAGGGGTTGCGGGCAATGGACAATCTGAATTGCTCGAGGCCTTGGGCGGCATCGCGCGCGCCACGGGAACAGTAACGCTGAAGGGTCAGCCTTTGCCCTTGTCTGGCCCCAATGCCAACGGCCAAGCACGCCGTGCCGCAGGGATTGCCCATGTCCCCGAAGACCGTCAAGCTCTTGGTTTGATCATGGATTTCTCGGCTTGGGAAAATACAGGCTTTGGCTATCACAATGCGCCTGAGTATCAAAAGAATGCGTTTTTAATGGATAATGAGGCTTTGCGCGCTGATACCGCGCGCAAAATGGAAACCTATGATGTCCGCCCGCCGATCCCGACGCTGGCCGCAAAAAGTTTTTCGGGTGGCAATCAGCAAAAAATCGTTGTCGCCCGCGAGATGGAGCGTAACCCAGACCTATTGCTGATCGGCCAACCCACCCGTGGTGTCGATATCGGGGCAATTGAATTTATACATAAACAAATCATCGCGCTGCGCGATGCAGGTAAGGCGGTGTTGCTGGTTTCGGTTGAATTGGATGAAATCATGTCTTTGTCGGACCGCATCATCGTGATGTTTGACGGCAAAGTGATGGGTGCGCGTGATCCTGAAACCACGAATGAGCGTGACCTTGGCCTGATGATGGCCGGCATAGTGGATGGCGCGACATGAAAAAACTGCCAGTTTGGGCCGATGTAGGTCTGGTTCCTTTGATCAGCCTGACGCTGGCAGCCTTGGTTTCGGCCATGGTTTTGCTGGCGATTGGCGAGAGCCCGATGCAGGCCTTGAGCGTTATGGTTGAGGGTGCTTTGGGATCACCCTATGCGTGGGGTTATACCCTTTATTACGCAACCAGTTTTATCTTTACAGGCCTTGCGGTGACAGTGGCGTTTCACGCGGGCCTATTCAACATTGGGCGAGGGGCAGGCCCAGTTGGGCGGTCTGGGCGTGGCGCTGGTCTGTTTGATGCTGCCTTGGCCACATTGGACGCTGGCTTTGGGGGCTGCGATGATTGGGGCGGCAGCCTTTGGTGCGGCATGGGCCGCAATCCCCGCCTATTTGCAGGCACGGCGCGGCAGCCATATCGTGATCACCACGATCATGTTCAACTATATCGCCTCGGCTCTGTTGATCTATTTGTTGGTCAATGTCTTGCGTCCTGCAGGCAGCATGGACCCTGCATCCGCGAATTTTCCTGACACCACCCATTTGCCCCAATTTCAAGATATGCCGATCATCCAAGGTCTGTTTCAACGCATCGGCGCAGATGGTCTGCCGCGTCTGAACGCGGAAGGTCTGCCAATCTATCAAAAAGTTCCCGCAAATGTGACCTTTTTCATCGCGTTGATCGCGTGTTTTTTGGTTTGGGTGCTGCTGTGGCACACGCGCCTTGGCTATCAAATCCGTGCCTTTGGGAAATCGGAAAAAGCAGCAGTTTATGCTGGTATTTCGCCATTCAAAATCATCATGGTTTCGATGCTGATTTCGGGCGGCTTATCGGGATTGATGGCGATCAACAATGTAATGGGGCAAAGTGAGCGACTGCTGCAAAACTCTGCCTCAGGGGCGGGGTTCATTGGGATTGCTGTGGCGCTGATGGGGCGGAACCATCCTGTTGGTATCTTATTGGCGGCGGTCTTATTTGGATTTTTATACCAAGGAGGAGCTGCCTTGGGCCTGAACACCCAAATCCCAATTGAATTAAGAACGGTCGTTCAAGGATTGGTGATTTTGTTCACCGGTGCGTTGGATCAGATGGTACGAATGATCTTGGGCTGGTTCTTTCGCAGAAAAGGGGCCGTATAATGGATTTTGCAACATTCCTACAGGTCAGTGACACGGCACTGCGGTTCGCCACACCTCTGCTTTTGGCCTGCCTTGCAGGTCTTTTTTCCGAACGCGCGGGGATTTTCGACATCGGCCTAGAAGGCAAGATGCTGATGGCTGCCATGTCTGCTGCGGCGGTGGCGGCGATCACGGGCTCGGTTTGGATCGGGTTGATTGCAGGAATTGCAGGATCATTGCTGTTTGCGCTGGTGCATGGTTTGGCGTCGATCACCTTTCGCGGAAATCAGTTGATTTCGGGCGTGGCGTTGAACTTTGTCGCCTCGGGGATTACGGTTTTGATTGCCCAAGATTTGTTTGGTCAAGGCGGACGGACAGCACCCTTGTCTGGGGATGCGCGTTTTTCCCCGATCGATTTGCCTTTTGTCGACAGCCTGTCAGCGATCCCCGTTTTTGGGCCTATTTACGCCGAAGTGCTGTCAGGTCACACGATCCTTGTCTATGTCGCGTTGCTTTTGGTGCCAGTTTCATGGTGGGTTTTGTTTCGTACCCGGTTTGGCCTGCGACTTCGGGCTGTGGGGGAAAACCCTGCCTCCGTCGATACGGCGGGCGTGTCGGTGGTGCGTATGCGCTTCACTGCCATTTTGATTGCAGGCGTTTTATGCGGATTGGCTGGCGCCTATATGTCAACGGGACTTCAGGCTGGCTTTGGCCGCGAGATGACAGCAGGGCGCGGTTATATTGCGCTGGCGGCCCTCATTTTTGCAAAATGGCGACCTTGGTATTGCCTTTGGGCGACTTTGCTGTTCGGATTTTTGCAGGCTTTGGCCCTGCGACCAGACGTTGTCGAAAGCCTGACACATTTGGCTATTCCTGTCCCCTTTTTAGACGCGCTGCCCTATATACTGACCGTCATCGTTTTGGCGGGCTTTGTCGGTAAAGCGATCCCCCCCCGCGCTGGAGGCGAACCCTATGTCAAAGAGCGCTGAGCTGGCCAAAATCATCCGTGCCCGCGCAGGGGATGCGCCAGTACAATTAGGTTTGATCTTGGGGTCGGGTCTGGGGCATCTGGCAGGGGCCGTGGATGGAATATCCATTCCCTATGGCGATCTAGACGGATTTCCCCATGTCGGCGTATCTGGGCATAATCCGAATTTCGTGATTGGCGATCTAGAGGGTGTGCGTGTCGCCGTCTTTGGCGCGCGCGAGCATTACTATGAGAACGGCAATTCGGCGGCGATGCGTCTGCCTTTGACCGTTTTGCGCGAATTGGGCGCAACGATGTTGATTGCGACCAATGCAGCCGGCAGTTTGCGCGCAGACATTCGCCCAGGAGATTTGATGATGTTGAATGACCACATCAATTTCTCTGGCCTAAATCCGCTGATTGGCGAAAAGACGGACGCACGCTTTGTGCCAATGACCACGGCGCATGACACAGACTTACGTGAAGCTTTACGTCAAAGCGCCAAGGCCCAAGGAATTGCCCTGCCCGAAGGTGTTTATGCGTGGTATTCGGGGCCATCCTTTGAAACACCCGCCGAAATTCGCGCTATCAAGATTTTGGGCGGCGATGCCGTGGGGATGTCCACCGTCCCCGAAGTGATCCTTGCACGGTTTTTGGGACTTCGGGTGGCGGCGATTTCCACCATCACAAATATGGCCGCCGGTCTGTCGGATGAGCAAATCAGTCACGAGCATACGAAGGCAATGGCCCCCCTTGGTGCAGCAAAACTTGAGTCAATATTGCGACAGTTCTTGCGAAACTTGCGCTAGCCTCTTCAATGGTTTGACATCTTATTCAATTCCACGCATGGATGGATAAACTCCTTCGAAACTTGGCCAAAGCCGATGCAAATTTATCTGCCCATAGCCGAGATTTCGGTGAACGCTTTTATCCTTTTGGGTTTGGGCGGAATGGTTGGCTTTTTGTCAGGCATGTTTGGTGTAGGCGGTGGCTTTCTGATCACCCCTTTATTGCTTTTTGTCGGCGTTCCACCCGGTGTTGCTGTGGCCACAGGTGCAAATCAAGTGGTCGCCTCGTCCATTTCAGGTGTCTTGGTTCAAATAAAGCGAAAAGGCGTCGATTTTCGCATGGGCTTTGTCTTGTTGTTTGGCGGTATGCTGGGGTCATTTATTGGCGTTCAAGTCTTTGCCTTTATGACCTCTCTGGGCCAAATTGATCTGTTTGTGCAGTTGTCGTATGTCCTATTTTTGGGGTTGATTGGCAGCATGATGTTTATGGAGTCTGCGCGTGCGATCTATCGCGCGCGCCGCACTGGCGTATCTGCACCACCGCGCCGGGCTAGCGACCACACTTGGATCCATCGTCTGCCGTTCAAAATGAAATTCCGCACCTCTGGCCTGTATTTTTCGGTTTTGCCGCCTGCGATGGTTGGCGCACTTGTGGGCTTTTTATCCGCCATCATGGGTGTGGGGGGAGGATTCATTCTGGTTCCTGCGATGATCTATGTTTTGGGAATGCCCACGCGCGTCGTTGTGGGAACATCGCTGTTTCAGATCATTTTCGTGACCGGATTTACCACCGTGATGCACGCCATCAACAGCCAGACAGTTGACATGGTTTTGGCCTTTTTGCTGATCATTGGTGGCGTGATTGGCGCACAGTTTGGATCCCAGTTTTCGACGCGCCTGAAGGCTGAACAATTGCGTATCCTTTTGGCGATCCTTGTGTTGTCAGTCTGTCTGAAAATTGCGTTTGATTTGTTGGTAAGGCCGGACGAATTATATTCGCTGTCACCATTGGTGTTGCCATGATCCGTGTTTTGGCGTTTCTTTTGATGCTTTGCGGTCCTGCGATGGCGACAGAGACCATCGTCACTGGTCTGAGCCAAAATCGCGTTCAAATCACAACCGATTTCGATGGATCAGATATCTTGGTTTATGGCGCGGTCAAGCGGGATCGACCTGCCCCAGATGACAGTCAACTAGAGGTGATCATCACCCTTGAAGGCCCCTCTTCACCTTTGATTGTGCGGCGCAAACATCGCGTGGCAGGCATCTGGATCAATGGCCCCTCGGTGCAGATCGCCAATGCGCCCAGTTTTTATGCTGTGACCGCAACAGGCTCGGTGGATGACATTTTGTCCCAAGATGAAGATTTACGGTATGGGATCACCTTAGCGCGCCGAATTAACACAACGTCAATCAGCATCAACACCTTAGACTTTCCTGAATATACTGAGGCTTTGCGACGCATCCGCATCAAAAGTGATCAATATCAAATGGCCACCAATCGCGTTCAACTGGTTCAAGAGACACTGTTTCGAACTGATTTCGCGCTGCCTGCAAATGTGATCGAAGGCAATTACAAAGTGCGATTGTTTATTTTGCGGGACGGGGTGGTTGTCGACAGCCAAGAGCGTTTCATCAATGTCCGCAAAACGGGGATCGAGCGCGATCTTTATAATCTAGCCCATCAACAGCCGCTGATATATGGTCTTTTGTCTCTTGTGATGGCGGCATTCGCCGGCTGGGCCGCATCCGAAATTTTCCGATTGGCGCGACGCTAGACTGTTTCGACACAGTGGCGGCGAAACGCCCCCTTAAGCAAGTCCAATTCAGCCCGCAACAAGCTGATCTCACTTAGGATATCCTCATCAAGGGCGCTGCCTGCGATGATGGCAAAACTGCCCAATGTCGCACCAGTGGCATCATCGTGAATGACAAAGGTTTGCACCCCATCGTTTAATAGTTTGGCAGGTATAGGGATCCGCACCTGATATGTGCCCTGCGCGGCATCCAAAACATCCACCACAACACCGGCTAACAGCTTTTCAAGATGCAGGACATTGACGCCGGGTTTGGCGGAGCATCCACTTAGGATGCCCTCCCATACACCTGCCCGCAAGCGCGTTTTAGTCAAGGTCAACTCGGTCATCACAGCCTCACAATGCAGCGCGTGGACGACGCGTCAGGGTAACGTCGCGTAAAATAATTTGGTTCATCTCGGGGCCTTCAAAAATCAGATCAAGCCAAATTTTCTCCACCCGCTTTTCA
>CAWUUC010000190.1:0-4021 GCA_963924905.1 uncultured Paracoccaceae bacterium | reverse complement strand
GCCGCGATTTTAAAAGATCTTGGCACGCCCTGCGTGATCCATCAGCCCAGCTATAATATCCTAAACCGTTGGGTGGAAACCGATGGGCTTAAGGAAACGCTGGCGGAATTGGGCATCGGATCAATCGCCTTTACACCTTTGGCACAAGGGATTTTGAGTAAGAAATATCTAAATGGAATCCCCCAAAACAGCCGTGCGGCCCAAGGCAAGTCACTGGACCCCGCTGTAATAACACCTGCGGCGGTGGCCTCGGTTAAGGCGCTGGATGCGATGGCGGCGGCGCGGGGGCAAACCTTGGCCCAGATGGCGATTGCATGGGTTTTGCGTAACAACGGGATCACGACGGCCTTGATCGGTGCCAGCACAGCGGCCCAGATCATCGACTGCGTTGGCGCGGTTGATAATTTGGACTTTACCACCGCAGAACTGGCCCAGATTGATGCTATTTCCGAAGAAAAAGACATCAATCTGTGGGCGAAATCATCCGCCGACTAGGGGGCGCAAGGCCTGTGCGACAGCCACCCCAAGGGTTGCATGGGCTGCTTCGTCAAAGTGCACACCATCCAGCGGGCTGACAGAAATATGTTGGCCCGCATCCAGAAAGGCAACGCCTCGAGATTTGGCAAGCGCAGCATATAGAGGCGCCAGCGCGACAGAGCGCGCCGCACCTCCGAAAAATTCGTTTTTGATCGGCCCCACTTCGACAACGGGCGGCGGGCAGATCAGCAAAATCTGAAACCCACCATGACGGTCTTGCCATGTGCGATGCTGAGCGATGTCCAACAGGCTGGAAATGCCGCCCTGCACTTCGGCGGGGTGGGCGGTAAAGCGCGCTTTGACATCATTGGTGCCCAACATGATGACCAAAGCATCAATCGGCCCATGGCTTTCGAGTGCCATTTTTAGACCCATCTGCCCGTTCATATGCGCGCCCATAACAGGATCGTCAAATTTTGTCGTGCGGCCAGGCAAACCCTCTTCGATCAAATCACAGCCCAGATTGCGCGCCATCAAGCTTGGCCAGCGCGTGTTGGGATCAAAACGGCTGTATTTGGTCAAATCCACAATCGGCGGAGTGCCGTGCGTGTTGCTATCGCCAAAGGTCATCACCAGTGCCATATCCGCCTCCATTTTCGACCAAGCTAACGCAGCGCATTGGATTTGCAACTGCCTCTTCAAATCCGTGAAATTTGCGCCCATATAGGGGGGGATACATCTAGTTGTGAGAATGTCATGTTTGGAACCACACAAGCCGCCCCCGCAAATGATCTGATTAAAGATGGCAATGAGGCCAGTTTCATGGCCGATGTCATCGAAGCGTCGATGACCGTACCCGTCATCGTCGATTTTTGGGCACCTTGGTGTGGTCCATGTAAAACGCTTGGCCCGGCGCTTGAGGCGGGCGTTGCGGGTGCTAAGGGCCGTGTCAAAATGGTCAAAATCAATGTGGATAAAAACCAAGCAATTTCCGCCGAATTGCGTATTCAATCAATTCCGACGGTCTATGCGTTTTTTCAAGGAAAACCCGTTGACGGCTTTCAAGGGGCGATCCCTGGATCCCAAATCAAACAATTCATCGACAAATTGGTGGCGATGTCGCCCGAACCCGATGGCGGTTTGGCCGATGCGATTTTGGCCGCCGAAGGTATGCTGGAAGAGGGTGCTGTTTTAGACGCGATTGAAACTTTTGCCGCGATTTTGGGTGAAGAGGCTGAAAATGCGGCGGCCTATGCAGGGTTGATTCGCGCCCATCTGGCCGCAGGCGATCTTGAACGGGCGCAAGACCTGTTAAGGGCCGTCCCCGCAGCCATCGCCACCACCAAAGAGATAGAGGCCGTTCGCGCCCTGATCGAATTGGCCGTGCAAGCGGCAGGTGCCGGCCCCGAAGACAGTCTGCGCGCCGCGGTCGATGCCGATCCCCAAGATCGCCAAGCCCGCTTTGACCTTGCCGTGGCCTTGCACGCGAATGGCAAGATCGAAGAGGCGATCAACACTTTGCTGGATTTATTCAAATTGGACCGAGATTGGAATGATGGCGCAGCACGGGCGCAACTGTTTACGATTTTTGACGCGCTCAAACCCCAAGATCCGTTGGTTTTGGCGGGGCGGCGACGTTTGTCTTCTATGATATTTGCCTGATGCGATGCGCGCACTAGGTTGTGACGGATGAAACAGATCCCTGACCTTCCCGATACGATTTCAATTTTCCCGTTGACGGGTGCGTTGCTTTTGCCGCGCGCGCGTCTGCCTTTGCATTTGTTTGAACCGCGCTATCTGGCGATGTTCGATGATTGCTTGAAAACGCCTGATCGCCTGATCGGCATGATCCAACCGCGTGAGATGCCAAAGGGTGGCAATATCTTGTCCAGCATCGGCTGTGCGGGGCGTGTCACCTCATTTTCGGAAACCGAAGATGGGCGCTATATGATCACTTTGACGGGCGTGTCGCGGTTCCGTATCAAAGAAGAGGTTCAGGGTTTTACGCCCTATCGACGCGCACTTGTAGATTGGGACAGTTTTGGCCGCGATTTGGGCGCCGAAGAACATGATCGCAGCTTTGACCGCGAGGCGTTTTTGAAACTGCTTGCGCGCTATTTTCAAGAAACGGGCATGGATGGCGATTGGTCGGGGATCAAGGGTGCCGATGCCGAGATGCTGATCAATTCTTTGTCGATGCTATTGCCGTTTTCACCCGCAGATAAACAAGCCTTACTTGAAGCACCCTCTTTGGTGACCCGCCGTGAAACCTTGGCCGCCTTGATGGAATATACATTGGCCAAAGGCGATGATGCACATGAGGCGATGCAATGACCCCTTATGACCGCCGTATGCTAGAGGCGCTGATTTGCCCTGTCACACACGGCACTTTGGCCTTGGATACCGAAAAGAATGAACTGGTCTCTAAAACGGCACAGCTTGCCTTTCCAATCCGTGAGGGCATCCCGATCATGCTCGTGTCCGAGGCGCGCAAACTAGATTAACAAAGTCGGTCCAAGGCGACGTCAATCGGTCCCCAATCCGATACATTCAACCGCACGGGCAAGGTCAGAACTTCGGCACGAAACCGTGGCGGCAGGCGAACAGCATCTTTTTCTGTTGTGACCAATTGGGCGTCGCGGGCAAAGGCCTCGGCCATAAGACGTGTCAGCAGGGCATCTGGCAAAGGGGCGTGATCGCCCAAAGATTCAGCGTGCAGAATATTTGCCCCTTGTGCGCGCAACGTCGCAAAAAACTTCTCTGGCCGTCCAATTCCTGCAAAGGCAATGACCCGCGCATCTTGCCAGTCAATGCCCATTTGCAACACATCCAGCTGTCCCGTGATATGTGGTAAGGGTGCGATTTGGCCCCCCCATCGCGCCGCGAATGCATCCTGCCCAGCGCCAATTGACAAAACCAGATCAGCCCGCGCCAAACCCATAGCAACGGGTTCGCGCAATGGTCCCGCAGGCAGGCAAAGACCGTTGCCAAAGCCCACTTCGGCATCGACGACAAGAATTGAGATATCCTTTTGAACGGATGGGTTCTGAAATCCGTCATCCAACAAAACGATGCTCGCCCCCAAACGTTCAGCCAGTTGCACGCCTGCCGCCCGATCTTTTGCGACGACGGTCGGCGCAAAGGCAGATAACAACAGCGGCTCATCCCCAACATCTGCGGCTTTATCGCGGGCTTCATCGACCAAATACGGCCCGATTTTACGCCCCCCATAACCTTTGCTTACGACAAAGGGGATGGCACCACGGGCTTTTAGATGTGCAATCAAAGCTATGGCTGTTGGGGTTTTCCCCGTACCGCCCACGTTCAAATTGCCAATGCAAATGACAGGGACACGCGAACGATAGCCCGCCTTTTGCAACCGCCGCGCCGTTGCGCGACCATAGAGCCAGCCCAATGGGCGCAAAAAATGTGCGCTTACCGTTGGGTCGGGATTTGACCAAAATTTTGGGGCGCGCATCATGTGATCTCTGGCATCGATTGCAAGATAAGTGTCACCACGCGATCCGTCACCTCTGCCCCTTCT
>CAWUUC010000189.1:0-3122 GCA_963924905.1 uncultured Paracoccaceae bacterium | reverse complement strand
CAGCTGACGCAATTCGCGGATGGTGCGGTCATAAACCCGGCGGCGTGCCAGCATTGCCGAGATCGACGCGAAGATGCCCGAGATACGGTCGGATGCCGATACTTGGACGGCGCGGGTTGTGTTTACATATGCCATGATAGCCTCACTCGTTTATCTGACGCCGTGCTTTGGCCGAATGCCTTAGCTTGTCTTGCGCCGTTGAGATGAATATGCCCATAATGCTGCACTTGCACAATCCCATGTTCCTGCAATGCCGCTATGCAGCATTTGCATGACTGGATGTCAAAAAAATGTCATATTTTCCAATTGCTTCGATGAAAAATTAAGCGGTTTAGGAACGTCTTGGTGCGAATGCCCCCTTGTCCTTTGGCGCAAAGCGCACAACTGTGACCTATAATCAATGAGGTAGAACATGACAGTCTCGCGCGATGATATCCTTGCCGTTTTGGAAAAAATGACCCTGCCAATGGGGGGGACATTGATCAGTCGCGATTTGGTGCGCGCGCTAGAGGTTTCGGATGGCGCTGTGCGATTCGTGATTGAGGCCCCCAGTGCAGATGACGCGCGCGCACTTGCGCCCCTGCAAGCGGCGGCGGAACTGGCCATTAAGGCCCTGGCGGGGGTGAGCTCAGTTCATATCGTGATGACGGCCCATGCCGCTGCGAAAATGCAAACAGCACCGCCGCCGCAACTGGGGGGGGGCGTAAAAATCGGTCAGCACCCAACGCCACATCAAGGTGGGCCCGCAAAGATATCAGGCATTGATCGCATTATCGCGGTTGGATCGGGCAAGGGGGGGGTCGGCAAGTCGACGGTCAGTTCAAACCTTGCCGTGGCCTTGGCCAAACAGGGGCGGCGCGTGGGATTGCTGGACGCCGATATTCACGGTCCAAGCCAACCCCGCATGATGGGCGTGTCCAAACGCCCCGCTTCGCCCGATGGCAAAACCATTGAGCCACTGCACGCCCATGGTGTGACCATGATGTCGATTGGGCTGATGTTGAAAGAGGACGAGGCCGTGATCTGGCGCGGTCCGATGTTGATGGGGGCTTTGCAGCAATTGCTGACCCAAGTGGCTTGGGGAGAATTGGATGTCTTGATCATCGATCTGCCCCCTGGGACGGGGGATGTGCAATTGACGCTGTGCCAACGCACCCATCTGACAGGGGCAATCGTTGTGTCAACACCGCAAGATGTGGCGCTGCTCGACGCGCGCAAGGCCTTGGATATGTTTGCCAAGCTGAAAACACCTGTGTTGGGTTTGATAGAGAATATGTCCACCTATATCTGCCCAAATTGCGGCCATGAGGCCCATTTGTTCGGCCATGGCGGCGTGGCCGATGAGGCAAAGCGGTTGGATTTACCGTTCTTGGGCGAGTTGCCCCTATCCATTGACGTCCGCATTGCGGGCGACGCTGGGACGCCCATTGCCGCAGGGGATGGCCCCGAGGCCGAGGCCTATGCCCGCCTGGCGCATCGGTTGATTGCGGGTGGTGTGGCGTGACCTTGCCTGCGGCGCAGGTATTTGGATCAGTATGAAAGTCTAAACGCGTTCCGAATCACTTCTTTGGGATAGCATGGGAAAATCGGGTGTAACGCCCGATTTTTTTGGTTTTTCCGACAGAATTTGCCCAAATTTGCAGCAATCTCGGCGATTTTTTGAATAATTTGACTATTTTTGATCGGAAATCTGCGCTTTGGCCGACTATCTATATATAGGGCTCAAATGGCGTGATTTCGCTGTTTTTGATCTATAAGTTGATTTTTGATCGCTAGATGCAGGTCTGGCAGGCAGGTCAGAACAATATATAGACAAGAAAATCCAAAAAAACCATTGCTTCCCATGCAGTCCCATGGCATCCCTTGTTTATCGAAACGGTGTGCATAAAAAAGCAGGGGCGGCTTAAGACCCCGAACAGGCGATAAAAAAAGGCACTTCATACAGGCACACGCCATTTCGATGCAGAAGAGATCCGGCGCGCAAGCGAGCAGACATCTCCCCCAGGTGGCAAGCGCTGCAGGACGCCCAGCGATGGGACAGATGGCGGATCGAGCAGTGGCAGCAGCTCGGTCCGCTTTTTCTATTTCGGGCATAGGCCCAAACCAAGGAGCCGTCAGGCGTGGCCAGTGAGGCGTTCAGAGGCGAGTTCTACCAGAAGGTAGATGCAAAGGCCCGGGTTTCGATCCCCGCGGCCTTTCGGCGCATTCTGGAGTCAGAAGATCCGTCTTCGCCCGAATTTCCACGCCCAAGGGTCTATATGGTTTACGGTGGGGCAAAGCGCAATTTTGTTGAATGTTACTCTAAATCTGGCGCTGATGCCTTGGCTGAAAAGATCGAAGCGATGGAGCTGGGTTCGCCCGAACGAGACCGTGCGGAGCGGGATTTGATTTCGCGTTCGGTCATGGTGGAAATTGAACCCGATGGCCGCATCGTTCTGCCTGCCAAAGTGCGTGCTAAGATGGGCTTTGCCGAGGGTGATTTGGCAGGAGAGGCGGCTTTTGCGGGTTATACCAACCGATTTAAGCTGTATCGTCGTGACATTTATGACGCCGAATTTGGTGATGAGGATGACGACGGTGTCGATCCTTTGGCCTTGGTCGGTCGGGCGGCGAGGGTGGGCTGATGGCCCAGATGCGCGCCAAAAACCCGCGCGACAAGCGCCTGCGTAAATCCTTGCCCATTGATCCAAACGTCCCGCGTGGCCCGCATATTCCCGTGCTATTGCGCCCGATTTTGACCGCGATTGCCCCTGTTGGGGGGGTCTGGTTGGACGGCACTTTTGGGGCGGGTGGATATGCGCGCGGTTTGTTAGATGGCGGTGCCGCCAAGGTTATTGGCGTTGATCGCGACCCTTTGGCGCTGCAAATGGCGGCGGCATGGGCGGGTGATTATGGCGACCGCCTGCGTTTGGTCGCGGGAAATTTTTCCGAATTGGATGTGCACGCGGGCGAGTTGCTGGATGGTGTCGTTTTGGATTTGGGTGTGTCATCCATGCAGATTGATTTGCCAGAGCGCGGGTTTTCCTTTCAAAAAGATGGCCCATTGGATATGCGGATGAGCCAATCTGGACCAAGCGCCGCCGATTTGGTCAATGAGGCAAGCGAGGCGCATTTGGCCGATA
>CAWUUC010000188.1:0-2754 GCA_963924905.1 uncultured Paracoccaceae bacterium | reverse complement strand
ATGGCGTGCACCACGGGTCGCCGCGCCATTGAAAATCACGTCCTCCATGCCCCCACCCCGCATGGCAGAGGCACGGTTTTCCCCCATCACCCAGCGCAACGCCTCAAGCAGATTTGATTTGCCGCAACCATTAGGGCCGACGACACCCGTCAGACCTTCGTGGATGACCAAATCGGTCGGATCCACAAAGCTTTTAAAGCCATTCAATCGCAACTTGTTAAAACGCAACGGGCAGTCCTTGGATGATTCCGTTCTAAAATAGTCTCTGCATGGACCCGCCCTAAGTCAACCGGCGCGCCGCACGATATGGGATTGATGGGCAGGTTATCCACAATATCTTGGGAAAAACGGCTTCCTTTTCGCATATGATCACTTAGACTGGGGCAAATGACAGGTGCGCCATGATCCATGCGATTTTATCCCTATTCTTGTGTCAGTTATTGGGTGAGGCCTTGACCCGCACCCTGAACCTACCGCTGCCTGGCCCCGTGTTGGGTATGATTTTGATGCTCCTCGCCTTGCGGTTTATTCCCAAATTGGCCGAGATTATGCGCCCCGTAGCACAGGGGATTTTGGGGCATTTATCGTTGTTATTCGTGCCTGCGGGGGTGGGGGTTGTGGGACATATTTCGCAATTGGGTGGGCAGGCCATTGGGATTATGGCCGCGATTGTTGGATCGACTGTGCTGGCCATAGCGGCGGGGGCGATAACCTTTGCAGTCGTCGCCAAATGGACGGGCAACATGGATGAATGATTTTACCGAAATCTGGGCCTATCTATCGCGTCAACCATTGGTGTGGCTAACCGCAACTTTGGCCGCCTATGTCATTGGCGATACTTGCTTTCGCGCAGCCAATAGGGCGCCCATCGTCAATCCAGTATTGATTTCAGTGATTTTATTGGCAGGATTGTTACACCTCACCGCGACCCCATATGCCGAATATTTCCAAGGTGCACAATTTGTGCATTTCTTACTTGGTCCCGCCACTGTGGCGCTGGCCTTTCCCTTGTGGGAAAATCTGCCCCGCTTGCGCCGTGCAGCCATCCCAATCTTGGCCGCCTTGACCGTGGGATCCGTGACGGCGGTTGCCACAGCTTTGGCGATCGCTCAGGTTTTAGGGGTTCAATCGATGCCGATGATATCGTTGTCGGTCAAATCAGCCACGGCCCCCGTAGCCATCGGCATTTCGCAATCTATGGGCGGATCACCCACGCTGACGGCGGTGGTTGTGATCTTGACGGGGATCTGTGGGGCGATGGTGGCCACGCCTTTGCTGAACCGCTTGGGCCTGACCGATTGGCGCGCACGCGGCTTTGCCTTGGGGGTGGCCGCCCATGGGATTGGCACGGCGCGGGCGTTTCAGGTCCATCCCACCGCTGGCGCCTTTGCGGGGCTGGGGATGGCGCTGAACGCTGTCTTTACGGCGCTTGTCGCGCCATTGGTTCTGGGCCTATTTAACTAGGCCAAATGGGCCTGAAAGGACGCAACGACACTGTCATAAACCGCGCGTTTGAAGGGCACGATTGACGCCAGCATCGCATCGGCTTTGATCCATTTCCACTGCGCGAATTCGGGATGTTCCGTGGCGATGTTGATCTGCGCATCGGTCCCAAGATACCGATATAAAAACCATTTTTGACGCTGACCACGGTATTTGCCACCCCAAACCTTACCCAAAAGGTCTGGCGGAAGGTCATAGGTCACCCAATCATCGGTCTTGGCGAGAAATTCGACCAAATCCGCTGTGACACCCGTTTCTTCCCACAATTCCCGCAATGCAGCAATGCGCGGCTTTTCGCCGTCATCAATGCCACCTTGTGGCATTTGCCAAGCTTGGGCGGTGCTGTCACGGCGCAAGCCTGCAAAGATCAGCCCCTGCGCGTTGATCAAACAGACCCCAACACACGGACGATAGGGCAGCTCGCTCATGGTTGGGCAGCAACTGCATTCAGGCCGCGCAAGATATCGACGGCATAAGCCAATTGATAATCTTCATCGCGCAGCTTGGCCGCCTCTTCGGTGCGCGCCCGCTCTTCTTCCAACAATTTGCGTTCATCGTCAGACATAGAATCATTGCTGATTGCGCCGCGCAAATCTGCCTCCGAGCGTTGTTTTGCCGCGTCATCTGCAGCTTGCGCCTCAACGCCATCGACATTTGGATCAACAGGGGGCTGATTGACGACGATATCAGGCATGACCCCCAAGGATTGGATCGAACGCCCCGATGGCGTGTAATAACGCGCAGTGGTCAAGCGCATTTGACCGCCATCTTTCAAAGGCATCAAGGTTTGCACCGAACCTTTGCCGAAACTTTTGGTCCCAACAACAATGGCACGACGATGATCCTGCAACGCACCTGCGACGATTTCTGACGCCGAGGCAGAGCCACCATTGATCAAAACAACCATCGGCTTGCCCTGTGCCAGATCCCCTGGCGTTGCATTGTCACGCGTTGAATCTTCGGCACCACGTCCGCGCGTGGAAACGATTTCGCCTTTTTCCAAAAACGCATCGGACACCAAAATCGCTTGGCGCAACAACCCGCCAGGATTGTTGCGTAAATCGACGACAAAGCCATTGATCTTGTCCAAACCACCGGCGTCTTTGATATTCTTTGCAATTGCCTCTTCTAAACCAGAGAAAGTTTGGTCACTAAAGGTCGTGATCCGAAGCACCAATGTATCACCAACCAAACGGCCGCGAACGGCGGTGATTTTGATGGTATCGCGAATGATCGAAACGTCAAACGGCT
>CAWUUC010000187.1:0-5868 GCA_963924905.1 uncultured Paracoccaceae bacterium | reverse complement strand
CAAGGGCTGTTGCCACACCGCCCACCTTGTTCCCGCCCCCAGATTTGCCTATTAGTGCCCCCACCATGCTAATCCAAACATGGTTTCTGAAAGGTTAATACGTATGACCGCCCCCATGCCTCACTCTCGTCCGATCGTTACACGTTTCGCGCCATCGCCGACGGGTTATTTGCATATCGGCGGTGGGCGCACGGCCCTATTTAACTGGTTATATGCGCGGGGGCGCGGCGGTAAATTCTTGCTTCGCATCGAAGATACTGATCGTGAGCGATCGACCCCAGAGGCGACGGCGGCAATTTTGCGTGGTCTGACGTGGCTGGGTTTGGACTGGGACGGTGATGTCGTCAGCCAGTTTGATCGCAAAGACCGCCATGCAGAGGTTGCCCATCAAATGCTTGCACGCGGCACAGCCTATAAATGTTTTGCCACCACCGAAGAAATCGCGGCCTTTCGCGCCGAGGCAGAGGCGCGTGGCAGTTACGCCCTGTTTCAAAGCCCTTGGCGCGACGCCGATCCCGCAACCTATCCCGACCTGCCCTATGTGATCAGGATGCGCGCCCCGCGCACGGGCGAGACCGTGATCCAAGATATGGTCCAAGGCCGTGTGGTTATCAAAAATGACACTCTGGATGATATGATTTGTTTACGTTCAGATGGTACGCCCACATATATGCTGGCGGTCGTGGTCGATGACCATGATATGCACGTCAGCCATGTGATCCGTGGGGACGACCATTTGAACAATGCAGCGCGCCAGCAAATGATTTATCAGGCAATGGATTGGGAAATTCCTGTTTGGGCGCATATTCCGCTTATCCATGGGCCAGATGGAAAAAAGCTCTCCAAACGCCACGGTGCGACGGGCGTCGAAGAATATCAGGCCATGGGCTATCCCGCAGCAGGGATGCGTAACTATCTGACTCGTCTTGGCTGGGCCAAAGGCGATGCCGAGATTTTCACCACGGCCGAGTCGCTGAATATGTTCGACCTAGACGGTATTGGTCGCGCGCCCGCCCGTCTTGATTTCAAAAAGCTGGAAAATACCTGCGGCCATCATATGGCGATGATGGAAGATGATGATCTGATGCGTGAATTGGACGCCTATTTGATTGCAGTGGCGCAACCTCAGATTATCGAACCTGCACGTGCCACCCTAAAGTCCGCCCTTTATTGCGTCAAAGAACGCGCCAAGACATTTCCAGATCTGTTGGACAAGGCACATTTTGCCCTTAGTCAGCGGCCCATAGAATGTGATGAGGCCTCGGCAAAGGCCCTTGACTCGGTATCCCGTGGTATACTGAAAATATTGACGCTGCAGTTGCAAAATGTTAACTGGACAAAAGCCGATTTAGAAGTGATCCTGAACGCTGCATGTGCAGCAAATGAGATTGGCTTTGGCAAACTGGCTGCTCCTTTGCGCGCTGCTTTGGCAGGGCGCAGTGCGGCACCCAGCGTCTTCGATATGATGCTGGTTCTGGGACGTGACGAAACGATTGCACGATTGGCCGATATATCTGCCTGATATCGCCAAGGAAATCTGACCAGATCAAATATAGGTCTGGAATAATTTGGGGAAAAGACATGACCGAAGCAAACCGCACCGCGCAATTGACCCTTGATGGCAAATCCTATGATTTGCCGATCCAGTCCCCTGTGATCGGGCCAGATGTGATCGATATTCGCAAGCTTTATGCACAAGCAGATGTGTTTACCTACGACCCTGGGTTCACATCGACCGCCTCTTGCGAAAGTGCAATCACGTTTATTGATGGGGATAAGGGCGAATTGCTGCATCGCGGCTATCCCATCGAACAATTGGCAAAACAATCGACCCATATTGAGCTGTGCTATTTGCTGCTCTACGGGGAACTTCCGACGGCTGATCAGTTGGCCGACTTCGAAACCCGTGTGACGCGCCACACGATGGTGCATGAACAACTGCACAACTTCTTTCGCGGGTTTCGTCGCGACAGTCACCCGATGGCCACGATGGTTGGCGTTGTAGGGGCAATGTCGGCGTTTTATCATGACAGTTTGGACATAAATGACGATTGGCAGCGCGAAGTGGCTGCGATCCGCATGATTGCCAAATTACCAACAATCGCGGCGATGGCCTATAAATATTCAGTGGGCCAACCTTTTGTTTATCCAAAGAACTCTTTGTCCTATGCGGGTAATTTCCTGCATATGTGTTTTTCGGTTCCCGCCGAAGACTATGTCGTCAATCCCGTTTTGGAACGCGCGATGGACCGCATCATGATGCTGCACGCAGATCATGAACAAAACGCATCAACCTCAACTGTTCGCCTTGCAGGATCGTCAGGCGCAAATCCATTTGCTTGCATCGCGGCGGGCATCGCTTGCCTTTGGGGCCCAGCACATGGTGGCGCAAACCAAGCCTGCCTTGAAATGCTGCGCGAAATTGGCACCGTGGACCGCATTCCCGAATATATCGCCAAGGCTAAGGACAAGGACTCGGGGTTCCGCCTGATGGGATTTGGCCACCGTGTTTATAAAAACTTTGACCCCCGCGCCAAAGTGATGAAAGAATCAGCAGATGAGGTGCTGGATCTGTTGGGTGTCCACAACAATCCGTTGTTGCAAGTGGCCAAAGAATTGGAACGCATCGCCCTAGAGGATGAGTATTTCGTTTCCAAAAAACTCTATCCTAACGTCGATTTCTATTCGGGCATCATTCTTGAAGCAATGGGTTTTCCCACCTCGATGTTCACTCCGATCTTTGCGATCTCGCGCACTGTCGGATGGGTGTCACAATGGAAAGAAATGATCGCGGAGAAGAACCAAAAAATTGGCCGCCCACGCCAATTATATGTGGGCCCAGCCCAGCGTGACTATGTCGCGGTAAACAAACGCTGATCCCTTTGGCGCGCCCTTTGCGGCGCGCCAAATTGCTTTGCAATTCGATCCTCTGCCCCTATAAGGCCAAAAAACCGAAAGGCAGACCATGCGTCAGGCAACCGTAAACCGTTCGACCAAAGAAACCGCGATTACGGTTTCGATCAATCTCGATGGCACGGGCGTTTGCACCTGCCAAACAGGGGTGGGTTTTTTTGACCACATGATCGACCAATTGGCGCGCCATGCCTTGATCGACATCACCTTGTCAGCAAAGGGCGATCTGCATATCGATGATCACCACACTGTCGAAGATTGCGGCATTGCTCTTGGTCAGGCGCTGACGCAGGCTTTGGGCGATAAGATGGCTATTTGCCGCTACGGTCACTTTAATTTGGCCATGGATGACGCGCAAATCGCCTGCGCCCTCGACCTGTCCGCACGCCCTTTTTTGGTGTGGAATCTCAACTTTCCAACGGCAAAAATCGGCACTTTCGATACCGAATTGGTGCGTGAGTTTTTCACCGCTTTTGCAACCCATGGCGGCATCACATTGCATATCGATCAAATCCACGGCCTCAACAGCCATCATATCGCTGAAGCAGCCTTCAAATCCGTGGCGCGCGCGCTGCGGATGGCCGTCGAACATGACCCGCGCAGCATAGGTCAACTGCCCTCTACCAAAGGCATGCTTTAGGCTTTCATACTGGTCAAAATACCTCCGCCGGAGGCACATCTGCGCAAAGGCCACCCTCGATGCTTACCGTTCTTGTCGATTATGATTCGGGCAATCTTCACTCAGCTGAAAAGGCGTTTTCCCGCATGGCGGCGGAAACCGATGCGGGTGATATTTTAGTGTCATCTGACCCAGCAGATGTCGCCCGCGCAGACCGTATCGTTTTGCCAGGTGATGGCGCTTTTCCTGCCTGCAGACAGGCCTTAGGGCGCTATGGGGGACTTTTTGACGCAATCGAACAGGCTGTGACCGATGACGGGCGCCCTTTTTTGGGGATCTGTGTCGGTATGCAAATGATGGCGACATGGGGGCGCGAATATGCCGACACGCGCGGTTTTGATTGGATTGGCGGCGAAGTCACCCATATCACCCCCAAGGATACCCTTCTCAAGGTGCCCCATATGGGCTGGAATGATCTCGTCCTAGAAGCGCCCCACCCGATCCTTTCAGGGATCAATACTGGCGATCACGCCTATTTCGTGCATTCCTATCAGTTTCGGGTAAACGATCTGTCACATCGACTTGCCCATGTCGATTATGGCGGCGACATCACCGCGATAATTGGGCGCGACAATATGCTGGGGATGCAATTTCACCCCGAAAAATCCCAAGCAACGGGCCTGCGCCTTATTTCAAATTTTCTCAAATGGACGCCATAAGCGCGACCACGGAACCAATTTTGCCGCCAAGACGACAGGCAGGCTTGCCTAATTCGCACGGGTCCATATGCCTCCGTCGCGGCAAATCCCCAAAACACAGCCCCTAACCTTCAGCCCATTCTCCACCAAGGTCATGTCTGACGCATAGGTCCGATCCCGATCTGGCGCCCAAATTTTTCCAGCGCCATAGCTGCCATCCCCTTGTGGCACCATATCCCAAACAATCTGTCTGCCAATATTGCCCCCCTCTGTCGCAGTCACGCCTTGCCCGTCCACCCCTTTCACCAGGACGCCGCAAATTTTATCCCCACAAGGCCCCATTTGCACATAACCGTAAGACCCGTCATCTTGCTCTGCGGTTTTCCAAAGACCATCGATAGGATCACCATAGGCCGCCGTTGCGACCATCGCCGCCAGAAAAGAAATCACTGCTCGCATCTATGCCCCCTTTGAAAATGACAATCCCAAGGTGACATATCCACAATCGAATTCCAACGCAGCAAAAGCCTGAATACTTGGCAAAGCAATTTCTTGCCAAGCTCGCTTGCATCGCTCGGCAGTTTCAACGAAAAATTGCAGAGCAAGCACAAGCCTCGCAGTTTTTATCTTACAAACTCGACTTGGCACCCAAGGTCAAATCAGCAACGGGCGATCAAATTACGCCGTCAAGAAGGTCATGATCCCCGCAGGATCCTCCAGATGGCTATCCCGAAAATTGACTAACGGCATTGCCTTTTCATCCTCATAATAAAACTGAACCAAAGGGGCCCTGAAAATTCGCGCGCGTAAACTGCGCCCCTTTGCATTCCAAAGTCACCTCGCGTAAGAACCAAAAAAACTGATCGGAGCAGCCCATGATCCTTTATCCCGCCATAGACCTCAAAGATGGCCAATGCGTGCGTCTCTTGCGTGGCGAGATGTCGGCCGCAACTGTTTTTGGCGATGATCCAGCGGCCCAAGCACGGCTGTTTCAAGATGCAGGGTGCGCTTGGGTGCATTTGGTCGACTTAAACGGCGCTTTTGCCGGAAGCCCGGTGAATGGTGCGGCCGTGCGGGCTATTTTGGCAAATATTTCTGTGCCTGCCCAGTTGGGTGGCGGCATCCGTGATATGGCAACGATAGAGATGTGGCTGTCCAATGGAATCGCGCGCGTCATCCTTGGCACGGTTGCGGTTGAAAACCCTGATCTGGTAAGGGAAGCGGCGCGCAATTTTCCAGGTCAAATCGCCGTGGGGATAGATGCCCGAAAAGGTATAGTCGCGACGAAAGGTTGGGCGCATGAAACCAATATTCATGTTACTGATTTGGCCCAGCAATTTGAAGACGCGGGCGTCGCAGCACTGATCTATACTGACATAGACCGCGATGGCGCGATGGGTGGCCCCAATATCGCCGCCACTGAATCCCTTGCCCGCGCAGTCTCGATTCCTGTGATTGCCTCGGGTGGGGTCTCATCCCTTGATGATCTGCGCGCGTTACAAGCCACGGGCGTCATCGCAGGCGCCATTTCGGGGCGGGCGCTCTATGATGGCGCGATCCACCTCTCAGAAGCGCTAAGAGCACTCGCCTAATTCTTCTCTTTGCAAATATCCTCGGGGAGTCACAGGGGGGGTGAGC
>CAWUUC010000186.1:0-6457 GCA_963924905.1 uncultured Paracoccaceae bacterium | reverse complement strand
ATCAAACGCTATCAAGAAACATCGGACCGCGTGTTGATCTTTACGGTGGATGCGTCAGGCTCGTCTGCCTTGGCGCGGCTGGCCGAGGCCAAGGGCGCGGTGGAATTGCTGTTGGCCCAAGCCTACGCGCGGCGCGACCATGTGGCCTTGATCGCCTTTCGCGGCAAGGCGGCTGAACTGTTGTTGCCCCCCACACGGTCTTTGGTGCAAACAAAACGCCGTCTTTCGGGCCTGCCGGGCGGGGGGGGCACGCCCTTGGCGGCGGGACTGCGTATGGCTTATGATTTGGGTCTGCAAACCCGCGCGCGTGGCATGACGCCCACGATTGCGATTTTGACCGATGGGCGGGGCAATATCGCCTTGGATGGCACCCCTGATCGCGCAATGGCAGATGCCGATACGGTGACTTTGGCCCGCGCCATTTTGGTCGCCAATATCCCTGCATTGGTCTTGGATATTGCCAACCGCCCACAGCCCGCGCTGCACCGTTTGGCCGACAGCCTTGGCGCGCCCTATTTGGCGCTGCCACGCGCCGACTCTCAACGCTTGTCATCAGTATTACAAGCGGCCTTGGGGGATTAGATGAACGCGCCCAAAATCCCTGTTGATTGGCCCTATCAAACTGCCTCGCGCCATATCCAGACGCGGCGGCATTTGTGGCATATCCAAGAGATTGGGTCTGGCCCCCTGCTGATCTTGCTGCATGGGGCGGGCGGCGCAAGCCACAGTTTTCGCCATTTGATGCCGTATTTATCACCGCGATACCGCGTGATCACTTTGGATTTGCCGGGCCAAGGGTTCAGCGTTTTGGGCGCGCACGGCCAATGCAGCCTAAATGCGATGGCCCAAGATATCGCGGATCTTGCCCAAGAAGAGGCTTGGGTTCCCGTGGCGATCATCGGTCATTCGGCGGGGGCGGCAATTGCGCTGCGTCTGACGGCGCTGATGCCCCTTGGCGCGGTGATTGGGATTAACGCGGCGCTAGATCGGTTTGACGGGGTGGCGGGATGGCTGTTTCCGGCCCTTGCGCGGTTTTTGTCGCTGGTGCCGTTCTTGCCACAAGTTTTTTCGAAACTGGCAGGCACACCGCGCCAAGTCAGTCAGCTTTTGGCCAGCACAGGGTCCAAATTAGACGCAGAAGGTGCCGCACTTTATCTGCGCCTTTTGCAAATGCCCAGTCATGTTGCCGCCACCTTATCGATGATGGCGCAATGGGATTTGACCGCCCTTTTGGCCGCCCTGCCGCAGATCAAACAGCCCTGTTTGCTGATCACCTCAGAGGGGGACCGCGCAGTCCCGCCTGCTGTGTCAGATCGTGCGGCCGCCCGTTTGCCCAACGTGCAACGAATGCGTATACCCCGCTTTGGACATCTGGTTCACGAAGAGGCCCCTGCCCCCGTGGCCGAGCAGATTCTTGCATTTTTGCAAAATAACAACATCGCGGCTATGGCACCGACATGACCGCATTACGGATCACCCTACAACGCAGATGCGTTGGCTTTAGAAATTGAGGCTCTTATGACAAAACTGCTTTTGCGCGCCCTTGCTGGTGAAACGCTGCCCACACCGCCGATTTGGATGATGCGGCAGGCGGGACGCTATTTGCCAGAATATCGCGCCACCCGCGCCCAAGCGGGGGATTTTTTGTCGCTGTGTTACAATTCAGAATTGGCTGCCGAGGTGACGCTGCAACCCATTCGCCGCTATGGATTTGATGCGGCGATCCTATTTGCGGATATTTTGCTGCTGCCACAAGCCTCGGGGGCGGATTTGTGGTTTGAAACGGGCGAGGGTCCACGCCTGTCAACCATCTCCGATATGGCGGGGGTCAAGGCACTGCGTCCTATTGACGATATCCATGAAACCTTGGGGCCGATTTATGAAACCGTCAAAATCCTTGCCAGCGCCTTGCCCAAAGAAACTGCGCTGATCGGATTTGCAGGCGCGCCATGGACTGTGGCCACCTATATGATCGCCGGGCGTGGCAGCAAAGACCAAGGGGCCGCCCATGCGCTGAAATCTTCTGACCGCGCGACCTTTCAGGCCTTAATCGATGTCATAACCGAGGCGACGATCCTATATCTTTCCGCCCAAGTGCAGGCAGGGGCAGAGGTGGTCAAACTGTTTGATTCTTGGGCTGGCAGTCTCAAGGGGCAAGATTTCACCGATTTCGCGGTCAAACCCGCAGCGCGCATTATATCCGCCCTCAAGGCGCTGCATCCAGGGCTGCCGATCATCGCCTTTCCGCGCGAAGGGGGCGATGGCTATATCGGCTTTGCCAGCGCCACAGGGGCCGATTGCGTAGCCATTGATAATTCCGTCACCCCAGAATGGGCGGCGGCAAATGTGCAAGTTTCGGGCTGTGTTCAAGGCAATCTGTCGCCCCATCATATGGTTACAGGCGGGCAAGATCTGATCGACGCCACTCGCCATGTGGTCAGCGCCTTGCGCGATGGTCCGCATATTTTCAATCTTGGCCACGGGATCACCCCAGAGGCGAACCCCGATCACGTGCAATTGATGATTGATACGGTGCGTGCGGGATGATCCCACAGCCAAAGCGCATTTTTATGCTGGGCGCAACAGGCACGATTGGCCGCGCCACCCACAAAGCATTGGTTGCGCGCGGGCATGAGGTGATTTGTTTTGTGCGATCCGAACCGGCTGCAAGGGCGGTTTTGGGGCAGGATGCCCTGTTGCGGGTGGGCGATGTCAGCGACCCAAAATCGATGGAAAAAGACGGCTTTGGCGGGGAGACGTTTGACGCTGTCGTGTCTTGCCTTGCCTCGCGCACAGGAACCCCAAGCTCGGCTTCGGCCATAGATCATCAGGCCCATTCCCACGCGCTTCACTTGGGAAAGCGCGCTGGTATCACGCATTTCGTGCTGTTATCGGCAATTTGCGTGCAGCGGCCGCTTTTGGCGTTTCAACGGGCGAAATTGGCCTTTGAGGAAGAGTTGATCAATGCGGGCCTGACCTATTCCATCGTCCGCCCCACCGCGTTTTTCAAATCGCTTTCAGGTCAGGTCGAAAGATTAAAAAAAGGCAAGCCGTTCCTGATCTTTGGCGATGGAAAAATGACGGCCTGCAAGCCGATCAGCGATGCAGATTTGGCGATCTTTATGGCGCGCTGTTTGGACGAGCAGACGCTGCAAAACAAGATTTTGCCGATTGGCGGGCCTGGACCTGCGCTGACGCCACTGGATCAGGGCGCGGAATTGTTTCGTCTGCTGAATATGCCCGCAAAATATCGCAGCGTTCCCATTGGATTTATGGATTGTATCATTGCCGTGCTGGGAGGATTGTCCCTGATTGCGCCGCGCCTAAAGGATAAGGCTGAGTTGGCCAAAATAGGGCGCTATTACGCCACAGAATCAATGCTGGTCATGAACGCACAGACGGGTCAATATGACGCAGCGGCCACGCCATCCACCGGGCAAGATCGGCTGTTTGACCATTACGCACGTCTGATTAAGGGCGAGGTTCGGGCCGATCTGGGCGATCACGCCGTATTTTGAAGCCAAAGCAGACCTAATTCAGCGTTGGCCGCAAGTTCAAAAGCCGATCCATATGTCCCATCGCAGTGTCAAAATCAACCGCGGCGGCGTCTGCACCAATCACGCCCACCAAACTTAGGCTGGTGGACGCAATCGGACCACAGACCAAAATACGCCCCGCAGGATTGCTGATCCGCTCGGCGACAATCAGTTTTGTCAAAGCGGGCACTGAACGCTTACCGCTGGCTGATAAACCCAGCAAGGCTGGCTTGCGCTGACTTAACTCTGCTATCAAGTCTTCATGCGTAAGACCCACAAAAAGTTCGATGTCCCAACCACGGTCACGCGCCAAATCAGCCGCCATGGAAATACCCAAAGTGTGATTTTCCCCAGGGATCGATGCAAAAACTGCCGAGCGACGATAATCTGTTTTCGCAGCAGGCCGTTTTAGACGCAAGATGCGCAAAATGGCATAAATACGCCCAGCACCGACCGTAACGCGATAAAAGGACACTTTATCTTCTTCCCACAATGTCCCCATTCGCGCCGCAGCCCCTGACAAATAGGACAGACAAATCGCGTCATAGCTGGCCCCTTGGCGCACAGCATTTTCGATCAAATCAATGGGTGCATCTGCATCTTCAGACAAAAGCGCGGCGCACAGCTGATTGATTTCTTTCTCGGTCCAACCATACCCCACTTTTGGAGCATGCGACAGATTTTGCGCCACCAATTGGACAACTTCTTGTGCCAATTCTGACAGCGCCGATTCTGGTAGCGTTCGGTGAATGATATCGATTTCGCCAAAAGCAGCGTCTAGCATTTGTCGATCAAAATTTCCAGCGCCTGACATGTTGACCTCCCCCAAAGTCATCAAAGCCAATGGCCGCCGCGAGGATTGTATGCCTCCGTATGCCCTTAGACTCCTACTATATGACAATTTTGTGATCTGGCAAGCAGACTCTTTGCAGCGATTACATAGGCATGGGCATTTGCCGAACGTATAGATGGTGTGGAATATGTTTTTTGGGATGCGGCTGTTAGACGGCAAATAACGGAAAACTTACCCCCAAGGCCCATGCCAGCGACAGGCCCAAACCCAATCCCGCCGCCATGGCACCAGACCGCCGTCCGACCCAGCGCCCCATCACCCCATGCACCAAAAAGAACAAAACAAAGACTGGCAAAACGATCACGACAAAGGTCAGATTTTCAGGGTCCAGCACCGCCGCCATCCCCAAAGATGTGAACAAAGCCAGGCGCGCAATGACCCTGCGCCACAAGGATGCCCGCCCCGCTTGGGTGACACAGCTATCAGCAATCATCGCAGGCACCGTCCCTAAAGACAGCGCAAAAATGATCGGCAATCGGGCCGCATTGGGCCAAAAACTTGCGGCATATCTGTCTAAGGCCAAACCGAACACCACCACCCCCCACAGCACCAAAACAACCACGGCCACCACGGGCACCCGCCCTATGGGTTGGCGTCCCAAGACCGCCCATTGTAACGCGCCAAACAAGGCCAAATGCAGCATCACATAATCGGCCACCAAAACAGGCAGAAAGTTTTGATAAAAGGGCGTGATCAGCAGCGGGGTCAAAGCAGCAGGCAGGATCACCGCCAGCCAAAAGCGGCGCGTTGAAATCATGGCGGGCTTTGACCCTTTGGGCAAAAGTGAAACAATGGGATAAAGTCCGATCACAATCCCCGCCAGCAAGGCCAAAATCCACCCACCGCGTGGCACAGGCGCGACAGCGTTGCTGCGTCCAAAGGTTCTATCCAGCCAATCTATTGCCGCCCCCACCGCGCTGGGGCTGAACAAAACGCCGACGTGTTCGACCATGGGGGCGACAAAGGTTTTGCGCGTCACATCCCCCAGAGTGGCCACAGCACCCTCGGGGGCCAGTGGGTCCACCAAATGCACCGCATCCAGCCCTGCTTGACGCAAAAACTGTTCCCACTGCCCCGAAATAACCAATAGGTTTTGCGGTGTCACGGCTGTCACCGCTTGGGAAAACATCGAAATTGCAATGACGGCATCAAGTGGGCTCACTTCGGCGATATTGGCACGAATGATGATATCAGTGGCCATCGAATGACCCAAAATCGCGATTTGGCGCGCATTGGGCAGGGCGCGTGCGGCGGCGATAACGCGCTGCGTTTGTGCCACCAATAGCGCGGTCGTGCCGTCAACCGATGTTACATCGCCAGACATCGGCACCAAATTGCGGCCGTGACCTTGAAAATCAAAGGCCAAAACCCGATACCCCGCCTGCGCCAAGGCCAGTGAATAGGACTGCATGATCTGGCGCGAACCTGCAAATCCATGTGCCACAATCACAATCGGTCCCGTGCTGTCAGTCAGTTGATACTGGGTGATGGGGGTTGATCCCAGATCAAGTTCTGAAATCTGCAAACCCGCACGGCCTTGTTCCAATCGTACGACCGCAAGACCAATCATCCCAAGGGCAACAAGGGCCATGACCAAACGCATTATGGATGGCTTCACCGCAGATCCCCCGCTTGATACAGCTGATATACCACCTTAAACGGGCTAGGCCCGCCCTGCCAAGTGCCGCGTTGCGACCACCGAGCTTGGGCCGACACCGCCTAGCGCATGACAAACGGATCAGGGATCGGATCATCCGATGTCCGCAGCCACACGGTTTTTGTGGTTGTATAATCCAGCGCCGCTGCAAGCCCGCCCTCGCGCCCATGGCCCGATAGGCCATGACCGCCAAATGGCGCAATGGGCGACACAGCGCGATAGGTATTGACCCAAACCACCCCCGCCCGCAGCGCACGGATCATCCGATGCGCCCGTGTTAAGTTTGCGGTAAACAGACCCGCCGCCAAACCGTAATCTGTTCCATTGGCCAATTGGATCGCCTGTTCTTCGGTTTCAAAACTGACAACCGACAGGATTGGGCCAAAAAACTCTTGGCGGAGCGCCGCGGCA
>CAWUUC010000185.1:0-6535 GCA_963924905.1 uncultured Paracoccaceae bacterium | reverse complement strand
TTGATGGCGTTGTGTTCTTGGCTGGCGTTTATTCCCCGATAAAGGCGCAAGGCTGGAACGCCGCCGAAGTCGAATCGATGTGCAACGTGAATTTCACAGGCGCAGCGCGTGTGATTGGCGCGGTTTTGCCGCAAATGGTGGCGCGGGATCACGGCCATGTGGTAATCACAGGCTCTCTGTCAGGATTTCGCGGCTTGCCGGGTGCGATTGGTTATGCCGCAAGTAAAGCTGGCACAATGGCCCTTGCAGAATGCCTTTACGCGGATCTACGCGGCACAGGGGTTCGGGTGCAATTGGGTAATCCAGGTTTCATTCGCACACGTCTGACCGATAAGAATGACTTTAAAATGCCCTTCTTGATGGAACCCGAACAGGCGGCAAAAGAAATGTTCACCTTAATGAACAGCCCCCATTTCAAACGCAGCTTTCCGACCGTTTTCTCTTGGCTTTTTCGCCTTAGTCAATTTCTGCCTGACTGGCTATACTATCGTCTTTTCGCGCCAAAACCGTAATCTTTCCCCGTTGCAAAAATATCCCGGGGGGTCTGGGGGCTGGCCCCCCAGTGTCTGAATTACTCAGACAAACTCATGCCCAGATCAATATGGGTTCCGCCTAAGGTCTAAAATGATCTTTCAGGCGATCAAAGGCAGTCCGTTTATCTTCTGTTTGCTCGATCTGCGGTTTTGCAACAGGACCTGCTGCCGGTTTTATAACAGGCTTTTCCTTGGGCGGATTCATCCGTAACGCCACTGCATTTAAAAACTTTGCACCATCCCCCTTGGCCAATTCACCAATACCATCTGAAATTCCGCGCATCAAATCGTCCAGCCAATCCTGATCTGCTTTGACGAAATCATGCAGTACATAATCAGCCACCCGATCTTTGTGGCCTGGATGCCCAATCCCCAACCGCACCCGGCCATAGCCTTCACCCAAATGCGCGTGGATGGACCGCAAGCCATTATGTCCCGCGTGTCCCCCACCCATCTTGGCTTTGATCTTGGCTGGCGGCAGGTCCAATTCATCATGAAATACCGTTACATCCACCAATTCAATCTTGTGAAAGCCAACCGCAGCTTGCACCGATTGCCCAGACAAGTTCATGAATGTTTCGGGCTTTAAAAGCAGCACCTTTTCACCCGCCAAACGCCCCTCGCTGATCAGACCCTGAAATCCGCGCTTCCAAGGCGAAAATTGGTGGTCTGCGGCGATACGGTCCAGCGCCATAAAACCGGTATTATGCCGATTGGCGGCATATTTCGCCCCTGGATTTCCCAGACCCACAAACAGTTTCATCATGCCCCTTTCGGTCGATGCGCGCGGATGATGTCAGGGTCCGTCTCAAGCCGTGCGGCTCCAATCAAATCCAAACAATAAGGGACGGCGGCAAAGACCGCCTCAAGACTTGTCGCAATCGCATTTGGACTGCCGGGCAAGGTGATGATTAGGGTCTTGCCCCGCACGCCTGCCGCTTGGCGCGACAAGATCGCTGTGGCCACCACCGCAGAATTCGCGCGGCGCATTGCCTCACCAAATCCATCAAGGATCATATGTGCAACGTCAAGCAAAGCTTCGGGGGTTTGATCGCGCGGCGCTGGTCCAGTCCCGCCCGTCACAAGGATCAAATCTGCCCCCCACGCATCGGCCAAATCAATCATCTGCGCCGCCACGATAGCACGGCCATCGGGGGTGATGCGCGTCAATACTTCGATCTCGCTCGTGATGCTATGCCGCAGCCATGCAGCACACGCAGGACCAGACAGGTCCTCGTATATGCCCAAAGATGCCCGATCTGACACGGTCAAGATTGCGATTCTGGCGGGTGTTTTTGTCATCATATATCCTTTGATCTATTTTCCCCTGAAATGCGCTCATCTTCAACCCCAGGCTTGCCGACAAGCCTTGCAAAGCGCTAGATGCAAGTATGACACAGTTTACCCTTGCTGACCTTGGATGGACGCCAGAGCTGGAAGCCGCAAGCGGCGCTGGCACGCCAATGCGGCTGACCTCGCTGCACAAAGGTCGCGCCGAGGCCCTCTCGGAGGCGGGCGCAGAAATGGTCTTTTGCCCTGTCGATCTGCGCCTCGCGGTGGGCGATTGGGTTTTGGCATCCGAAGGGCGGATCACCGATCTTTTGCCACGCAGCACTGTTCTGCAACGCCGTGCCGCAGGATCAGGCACCGAAGTGCAGTTGATCGCAGCCAATATTGACGTGATGTTTATCGTCACCTCATGCAACGCCGATTTCAACGAGGCGCGGCTAGAACGCTATTTGGTTCTGGCCTATGGGGCGGGGATCAAACCCGTTTTGGTTTTGACCAAGGCTGACATTGCTGATCCCGTCCCTTTTATTGCCACCGCTAAAACCTTGGCCCGCGATTTGGACGTTGTGGCCTTAAATGCAAAAGCTGGAGCACAGGTGTTGCGCCCATGGTGCGGCAAAACGGCAGTTTTATTGGGATCATCGGGCGTGGGAAAATCAACACTTGCCAATGCGCTAACTGGGGCTGGTTTGGCGGTGGGTGATATCCGTGTCGATGACGCCAAGGGTCGTCACACCACGACGGCGCGGCATTTGATCCCCATTCCCTTGGGAGGGTGGCTGATCGACACGCCCGGTGTGCGCGAATTGCAGTTGACCGATGTCGGCGAAGGGATTGAGATTTTGTTTCAAGACCTTGCTAAATTGGCTGCTGAATGTCGATTCCGCGACTGTCAGCATTTACACGAACCGAACTGCGCCGTGCGCGCTGCGATCGCCACGGGTCAGATCAGCGCGTCGCGACTGGAGCGATGGCGCAAACTTTTGGGTGAAGAGGCCAGCAATTCCGCAGCAATGGCGCAATCTGCCACCAAGGCAGCAGGGCGATATACAAAGAAATCGACGGCCAAGCGGCAATTTGACGGCGCCTAGGGCGCGCCTTGGCGCGGCGCAAACCATGGGGGCGATGTTTGACGCGGTGATTTACTCTCGCCGCCAATGGTCCTAGTCTGGGACAAAGAGGTTGGGTTTCATGTCTGAGACAACATATCAAGTTTTGGCGCGCAAATACCGCCCCGCCACTTTTGCCGATTTGGTTGGGCAAGAGGCGATGGTACGCACGCTGAAAAATGCCTTTGCTGCCGACCGTATCGCGCATGCCTTTATGATGACGGGGATCAGGGGGACGGGCAAGACCACCACGGCGCGGATTATTGCCAAGGGGTTGAATTGCGTGGGGGTTGATGGTCAGGGCGGACCTACGACCGAACCTTGTGGGGTTTGCGAGCCTTGTGTGGCCATTGCCGAAGGGCGTCATGTCGATGTGATGGAGATGGACGCGGCCAGCCGCACTGGCGTGAATGATATGCGTGAGGTCATCGATTCGGTGCATTACCGCGCCGCCTCTGCTCGTTATAAAATCTATATCATCGACGAAGTGCATATGTTGTCGAATGCCGCCTTTAACGCGCTGCTGAAAACCCTAGAGGAACCCCCAGCGCATGTGAAATTTATCTTCGCCACGACAGAGATCCGTAAAGTGCCCGTCACGGTGCTGTCGCGCTGTCAGCGATTTGATCTCAAACGAATCGAACCAGAGGTTCAGATCGCCCTGTTACGCAAAATTGCCAATGCCGAGGGCGCCAAAATTACCGATGGCGCACTGGCCTTGATTGCGCGCGCCGCCGAAGGATCGGCGCGCGATGCAACCAGCCTGCTGGATCAGGCCATTTCCAATGGCGCGGGAGAGACGGACGCGGATCAAGTGCGCACGATGCTGGGCCTTGCAGATCGCGGGCGGGTTTTGGATTTGTTTGATCTGATCTTGCGCGGTAATGCGGCGGGGGCGCTATCAGAATTGGCCGGGCAATATGCGGATGGGGCGGATCCGATGGCGGTCTTGCGCGATTTGGCCGAAATCAGCCATTGGCTTTCAGTCATCAAAATCTCGCCCGATGCTGCAAATGATCCAACCACCCCCCAAGACGAGCGCGACCGAGGTCTGATCATGGCCGAGGCCGTGCCAATGCGGGTCTTGTCGCGTGCATGGCAGATGTTGCTAAAATCCCTTGAAGAAGTGGCTCTTGCCCCGAATGCGATGATGGCGGCAGAAATGGCTGTGATCCGCCTAACCCATGTGGCGGACCTGCCTGACCCCGAAACGCTGGTCAAACGGTTGCAGTCTGGACAGGGTTCGACTGGCGCGGGCGCTGTTCGGGGGGGCGCGCCCGCGGGCGGGGGATCTGTTCACACGCCGATGATGCGCCTTGCGCCCAGCGCCCCAATGCGTGGGCCCATCGCACAGCTTGCCCCTGATCCCGAAGCGCAGATCGATCTTATGAGCTTTGATCAAGTCGTCGCCTTGATCCGTGAAAAACGCGATATGAAACTGCTGACCGAGGTTGAAGATCATTTGCGTCTTGTTCGCTATACCCCAGGACGCATCGAATTTGAACCAGGCCACAAGGCAGCGCCAGATTTGGCCGCACGACTCAGCCAGCGGCTGCAGGGCTGGACTGGCACAAGGTGGGGGGTTTCGATCACCACGGGTGGTGGGGCAACGATTTCCGAACGCCGTTCTGCCAAAGCCGATCTTGACCGCGCCGAGATGTTGGAAAATCCCCTTGTGGCTGCTGTGATTGCAACCTTTCCTGGGGCAAAAATTACCGACATTCGCAATCTTGAGGATATGATCCAATCCGCCGCGGCAGAGGCCCTGCCAGAGGTCGAGGATGAATGGGATCCATTTGAAGACAGTTAGAGGATAAGATGCTGAAAGGTTTGGGCAATATTGCCGATATGGCCAAGATGATGAAGGCCGCCAAGGAAATGCAAGACCGCATGGCCGACTTGCAAGACGACTTGGCCCGCGTCACCCTATCGGGTGAGGCGGGTGGCGGTCTAGTGGTTGTGCGCTGCACAGGGAAGGGAAATATCACAGGGATCGACATCAGCCCAACCATCTTGCACGCCAGCGAACAAATACAGGTGCAATCTTTGATCCTTGCTGCAATCCAAGATGCCCAAACACGCGCCCAAGCCTATGGCAAGGCAGAGTTGGCCAAGATCGCACAATCCTTGGGCCTGCCACCAGATCTGCCATTAATGCAATGAACGACACCCGCGATATCGAAACCTTGATTGATCTGATGTCCCGGCTGCCTGGCCTGGGGCCCAGGTCGGCGCGTCGAGCTGTTTTGGCTCTTTTGAAAAAGCGGGGACAATTGATGGCGCCCTTGGCCCAAGCGATGGCAGGTGTCGCGCTAACGGCCAAAGATTGCACCATTTGCGGCAATATCGGTCAGGCTGACATCTGTCCCATCTGCGCCGATCCAGCCCGCAACACGGGCGAGATTTGCGTGGTCGAAGATGTGGCCGACCTATGGGCGATGGAACGTGGTCGCGTCTTTCAGGGTCGTTATCATGTGTTGGGCGGCACCCTATCTGCGCTGGATGATTTGGGGCCAGATCAGTTGGGGATCCCACGACTGGTGATACGCGTTCAAGATGACGCTGTGGGTGAAGTCATTCTTGCCCTTGGCGCAACCGTTGATGGGCAAACCACCGCACATTACATCCGTGACGCCTTGGCAAGTTTGCCCGTGCAAATCACATCCTTGGCCCAAGGCGTGCCAATCGGTGGCGAATTGAACTATTTAGACGATGGGACAATTGGTGCGGCCCTGCGCGCAAGGCGGATCTTTTAGGTCATGGTCTGGCGATAAATTTCGGTTCGCCCAACCTATATCTCACAGGAAAATCATCTTTGCGTTGCAAGATTCCATCTTGAAATGTTGCAAATCCGATTCCATATTTTCCATGCGACGTTAACCTACTCGATCTCTGTCTCCGACTTCGGCCACAGCATTCGATCCAAGCTGACGGGGCCGGGCCACTGCAATCTCGCGGGTGGCAATACTGAGAGGAGTGTTCACGATGGCAAATGGCACCGTGAAATGGTTCAATGAAACCAAAGGCTACGGCTTTATCGCCCCTGAGGGCGGCAAAAAAGTCGTTTTCGTTCACATCACCGCACTAGAGCGTGCGGGTCTGCGCTCATTAAAAGATGGCCAAGCGGTCACTTTTGACATCGAAGCAGGTCGTGATGGCCGCGAGTCGGCTACCAATTTGGTTTTGGCCTAAATTGACCAACCATAAGGCGGGCGGGCGCCCGCCTTATGGCTCTAGGCCGCCAAGCGAGACTTACGGCGCAGGGAAACGGCTCGAATGACTTCGCGGGCCTCTCGCGGGGGGGGCTGCTCGACCCTTTGATAATCGACCCCACCCGGCATACGGCTAACCAGACCACAGGCAATCAGATTGCGCCGCAGAATTGCCGCATCTGCAAAAATATGTTCACCCTGTAATAGCGCACTGATCTGGCCTTCTTGCATTTTGGCACCAGCCGGCAAGGCAGCCCATAGCGCCCACATGGCCAAATCCTGAATGTTTTGCTTGGCTGGCCATTGCAACAATCTGCCCTGCCCGTCAAATTGCTGCAACGCGCGTGCGATTTTTCGGGCGTCTTTCGGTTCTAATATCTCAGGATTTTTC
>CAWUUC010000184.1:0-2768 GCA_963924905.1 uncultured Paracoccaceae bacterium | reverse complement strand
TCACTGTTGCGCGCTTATGGATATGCTGCGGGGCTTGCAGCCTATTTTCGTGCGGTGCCAGAATTGGAACGTCGCGGGCGCAAACCCTTGGTCGATGGTCGGCCATCGGCGGTCAAATCCCTAGCTGAACGGGCGCTTGATAGCCTCAATTCGTGCGGCCCTGTGTCTGATCTTGGTTCTGCATGGCCCGCGCTTTTGCCCGCATGGCAGGCCCGCGCGCTATTAACCCAAGTGGTCAAAGACCCGATGCTCGTCGCCAATGGTCAAATGGGCTTGCCCGAGTTTTCGCGCCGTGGTCGCCTGATTTGGGCGTCGATCACAATGCGGGTTTAGCCCGCATCCACAGCCAAATCAATGTGGCCCCCGCAAGCACCAAAAACGGCAGCATCGCAATATTCACCGCCTGCCATCCCGCGTGCACGGATGATCCTGAACAATTCATCAACCCGCCTGACGACAGACTGGCCATTGTCACGCCGCCAAAGACGATCAAATCATTCAGCCCTTGCATCTTTCCGCGCTCTGACGGGGCAACGGACCCTGTCAGCATAGTGGTGGCGCCAATAAAGCCAAAGTTCCAGCCGACCCCCAATAAGATCAAAGCGACATAAAAGTTCATCAAATCAAACCCCGCCAGAGCCACAGCCCCTGCGGCGGTTAGGATAAACAATCCCAGCGTCATCACCCGTTCCACGCCAAAGCGCGCGATAATGCTGCCCGTGAAAAACGACGGCGCGTACATCGCCAAGACATGGCCCGTCACCACATGGCCCGCATCTGTCTTGGCAAAGCCACAGCCCACCACCGCCAAAGGCGTCGATGTCATCACCAAATTCATCAACGCATAACTGACGGTTGCCACAATCACCGCGGTCAGCACGCGCGGCGATTGCATCAACTCCCAGCGACTGCGGGTGATTTCGCCGATATAGGCTGCCGCATCTGGCACGGGGATATCTAAAAAGACGAACAATCCCATCCCCAAAAGGTTCAGCGCCACCACGGAAATGTAAATTCCCATAAACGGCACGACCATTGCATCGACCGTCATCGCGCCCAGTTGTGGCCCAATCACCGCCGCCAATAGCCCCCCCGCCATCACATAAGAAATCGCTTTTGGGCGAAAGGCGTCACTGGCGCGGTCTGCGGCAGCAAATCTAAAAAACCCCTGCGCGGACATATAAATGCCCGTAAACAGCGATCCAAATACCAACAGCGCAAAGGACGATTGCAACAGCCCATAGGCCGAAATCCCTGCACCCAACGCGCCGCCCAGCGCGCCCACAACAAACCCCGCACGCCGACCGAACCGCTGCATGAACGCCGACAAAGGTGTCGCCGTCAGCATCGATCCCAGAACAATCATCGAAATCGGCAGCGTGGCAAAACAGGCATTTGTCGCCAATGACTGCCCCGCAAGACCGCCAAAGGTGAAAATCATCGGCATTTGCGCGCCTAAAATCGCCTGTGCGGCGACCAAAACGGCAACATTTTTGCGGGCAATGTGATCTATCTGTGTCATAAGCCAATCGCTATGCCCAACCGTAGCGCCCTTCAAGCAGAAAAACGCCATGTCCCAGCCATTTCGGATCATCACCACCCCTGACTGTATTGCCGAAGGGGCAGAATTTTTGGCACGCATTGAGCCACGTTTTGCCCATGCCCTGACCCTGACGGGGCCCTTGCCCTTGCGCCGCAGCAAAGATGGTTTTGCGGCCCTTTTGGATGCGATCACGGGTCAACAAGTGTCGGTCGCCTCGGCCAATGCGATTTGGGCGCGGATGGACGCGGCGGGCTTGACCGAAAAAACAGGGATCATCGCCGCCTCGGACGAGGATTTGCGCGCTGTCGGACTGTCGCGTCAAAAGGTGCGCTATGCCCGCGCTTTGGCCACAGCCGATATAGATTTTGATGCATTGCGCGGCCAAAGCGACGATCAAATGATCACCACCTTGACGGCTGTGTCTGGGATTGGGGTTTGGACGGCCGAGATTTATGCTATGTTTGCCTTGGGGCGCGCCGATGTCTTTGCCGCAGGTGATTTGGCCTTGCAAGAGGGGGCGCGCCATCTGTTTGATCTGCCCAATCGGCCCAATGACCGCATCTTGCGCGCCATGGCCCAAGATTGGCAACCATGGCGGGCGGTTGCGGCACGGTTGCTTTGGTCTTATTATCACGTTCTAAAATCACGCGAGGGGATCCGATGACGCGCGCATTGAAATTTGGCCGCAAAGGCGCGGATCAACCCAAGGAAATGGTGGTCTTTGTGCATGGCTATGGGGCCAATGGGGCCGATCTTTTGGGGCTTGCCGATGTCTTGGCCCCCCATATGCCAGATACTGTATTTTATGCCCCCGATGCGCCCGAACCATGCGCGGCCTCTGCCTTTGGGCGGCAATGGTTTCCCATTCCGCGCTTTGACGGCTCGACCATGGCACAATCTGCGGCAGGGCTTGAGGCCGCAGCAAGCGATTTAAATGCCTTTTTGGATATCTGTCTCGCCGCCGAAGGTCTAAGCGCCGATCGTTTGATCCTCTTTGGCTTTTCCCAAGGGGCGATGATGTCGCTGCACGTCGCGCCGCGCCGTGACACCGCTATGGCGGGCGTGGTTGCGATTTCGGGACGGCTGATCAATCCAATGGCGCTGGCCGACGCCGCCCAAGTCAAGCCCAGCATCATGTTGATCCACGGCGATCAAGATGACGTTGTCCCTTTTGGCGAGATGCATTTGGCCGGACAGGCCCTGCAAGAAGCAGGCTTTGCAGTTT
>CAWUUC010000183.1:0-3428 GCA_963924905.1 uncultured Paracoccaceae bacterium | reverse complement strand
ACCGGTGGCAATCAACGCCACAATGGGGCGACGATGCACACTCACTTCGGCAATGTTCATAGCGGCCAATAGGCCCAAATCAGCCGGGCGCAAATGGCGCGGTGGCAAAGTCTGCCCAAAGTTAAAATCCTGGCCTTTTGGGCGAATATTGGCCTGTGCCAGTGGCGTTGAGACGGCGATTTGGTCGCCATCTTTGCTAACATCTTCTTGCATGACGACCGTGACCGCACCCTTGGGCACAGGCGCGCCAGTAAAGATGCGAATGGCCTGATCTGGGGCCAATTGGCCGTCAAAGGCGTGGCCCGCGGCCGCCTCGCCGACCAGCGTAAATCGGGTGCCCAGCGATCCCAATGCATAACCATCCATTGCTGATGCGTCAAAGGGCGGTTGTGTCATTCGGGCCGTGACAGGGGCCGACATCATCCGCCCCGCCCCTAGCCGCACTGGGATAGTTTCGCTGGGCAATGCATCAACCAGCGCAAGGCAGCGGACAAGAGCCTCTTCTACAGAAATCATGCTGCGCTAAATCGGCCTGATTTACCGCCCTCTTTCAATGTCAGATGAATATCTTCGATCGACATATCTTTTTGCACTGCCTTCAGCATATCATATATCGTCAAGCAAGCGACAGATACAGCCGTCAACGCCTCCATCTCAACGCCCGTTTGGCCTGTGGTTTTGCAAGTGGCGGTGACACGTACCCCGTCGCCTTCGATCGTCAAATCCAACGCCACTTTGGACAAGGGCAAGGGGTGACACAGCGGGATTAAATCCGCAGTCTTTTTGGCCCCCATAATTCCCGCAAGGCGCGCGACACCCAAAACGTCGCCCTTCTTGGCCGTGCCTTGTGTCACATGGGCCAATGTCGCGCTGGACATTCGTACTAAGCCTGTGGCCACCGCAATGCGCGCAGTGATGTCTTTGTCCGACACATCGACCATATGGGCGCCACCGCCTGCATCGAAATGCGTCAACCCCGTCATTGCGAGGATCCTGTCGCGCCTGCCAAAATCGCGCGGGTTGCTGCGGTGACATCGTCTTGACGCATCAGACTTTCGCCAATCAAAAAGGCCCGCGCGCCATAGGCTGCGACATCCGCCAAATCCGCAGGGGTGAAAAGCCCACTTTCAGACACAATCAACCGCCCTTCTGGCACAAAGCGCGCCAGATCGCGGGTGGTTTGCAAAGTCACTTCAAAATTATGCAAATTGCGGTTATTGATTCCCATAAGGGGGGATTTCAACTGTGCCGCGCGATCTAATTCTGCGCGGTCATGCACCTCTATCAAGACATCCATGCCGAGTTCCATCGCGCAAGCCTCTAGTTCAAGGGCTTGGTCATCTGACAAAGAGGCCATGATAATCAAAATGCAATCAGCATGCAGCGCGCGCGACTCGATGACTTGATAGGTGTCATATAGAAAATCTTTGCGAAGACATGGCAGTGTGCACGCGGCGCGGGCATTGGTTAAAAACGTGTCATCGCCTTGAAAGCTGGGGGTATCTGTCAAAATCGAAAGACACGTGGCCCCGCCTGCCTGATAGGCCTGTGCCAAAGCAGGTGGGTCAAAATCGGCGCGGATCAACCCTTTAGATGGGCTGGCCTTTTTGATTTCTGCGATCAGCCCGTAGCCTGACACGGTTGCCTGATGCAAGGCCGCTGCAAATCCGCGCGGGGCGGGGGCGGCGGCGATCATTTCAGATAAATCTGCCAAAGGGCGCGACAGTTTGCGTGCTGCGACTTCGGCCAATTTATACTCTTTGATTTTATCAAGAATGGTGGGCATGGAAATCTTTCTATAGCGGGGTCAGGGCGCGCAAGGTGTTGATTTTGCCTAAAGCGGCCCCTGAATCAATCGAGACGCGGGCCATTTCAACACCCGTTTTCAGATCATCCACCTTGCCTGCAACCACAAGAGCGGCAGCGGTGTTCAACAAAACGGCGTCGCGATAGGCAGACGGCTGGCCCGCCAAAAGGGCGCGAAATGCGACCGCGTTTTCAGCGGGTGTGCCGCCCATAATCGCCTCAAACGGATGGACGGGCAGACCTGCATCCTCGGGATGGATTGTGAATTCGCGTATAGCACCCTTTTCAACGGCGGCGACGGAACTGGACGCTGCAATCGACAATTCATCTGTCCCATCGCCGCCATGCACCAGCCAAGCGGATACCGTGCCCAAGGCCAATAAAGTTTCAGCCATTGGGCGGATCAACAGGGGCGAAAACGCGCCTGTCAATTGGCGCGTCACCCCTGCTGGATTGGTTAAGGGACCAAGGATGTTGAAAATTGTGCGTGTGCCCAATTCGGCGCGCACTGGCATCACATGGCGAATGGCGGGGTGATGCATCGGCGCCATCATAAAACCGATCCCTGCCTGCGTCAGACATTGTTCGACAACGGCAGGGCCGACCATGACATTCAGGCCCATTTCCGTCAGTGCATCGGCGGCCCCTGATTTCGACGACAAATTGCGGTTGCCATGTTTGGCGACAACCACACCCGCACCCGCCGTCACAAAGGCGGTGGCCGTGGAAATGTTCAATGTGCCCTTCCCGTCACCGCCCGTGCCGACAATATCCATCGCCCCTTCGGGGGCGGTGACAGCATTGCATTTGGCGCGCATGACCGAGGCCGCTGCGGCATATTCATCGACCGTTTCGCCGCGCACGCGCAGGGCCATCAAAAACCCCCCCATTTGCGCGGGCGTGCCTTGGCCCTCAAACAGCGCTTCAAAGGCCTGCACCGCCTCGGCGCGGGTCAGGGGGCGGGTGGCGGCAATGCCGATAAGAGGTTTTAAGATATCGCTCATGCCCCTACCTTTGCTGGGCCTTTGGCGCTGTCCAAAAAGTTCTTCAGCAATTGATGCCCATGTTCAGACGCAATAGATTCAGGGTGAAACTGCACCCCCTCAATGCGTTTTTCCTTGTGACGCAGCCCCATGATCGTGCCATCTTCCAACCAAGCGGTCACCTCTAGACAGTCGGGCAGGCTCTCACGTTCAACCACCAGCGAATGATAGCGCGTGGCGGCAAAGGGGCTGGGCAGGTCCCGAAACATACCACCACCTTTGTGATGCATCATCCCCATTTTGCCGTGCACGATTTCATGGCATCGAATGACACGCCCGCCAAAGGCCTCGCCAATGGTTTGATGGCCCAAACAGACCCCCAACAGCGGCACATCCGCCGCTGCGGCGGCCTTGGTTAGGGGCACGCAAATACCCGCTTGGATCGGATCACAAGGCCCAGGTGACAGCACGATCAATTCAGGTTGCAACGCCAAAGCCTCTTGCACTGACATCGCATCGTTACGCACAACGCGCACATCGGCCCCCAACTCGCCCAAGTAATGCACGAGATTATAGGTAAAGCTGTCATAGTTATCGATCAAAAGCAGCATCTTTAGTCCCAAGGCAAAAAGGGGGGTG
>CAWUUC010000182.1:0-2838 GCA_963924905.1 uncultured Paracoccaceae bacterium | reverse complement strand
TTATTCCCCCGTCATCATCGGTCTTGTCTATACCTATGTTTTGTTCATGGTGTTCCCCCTATATAACGCCATGCAATCCTTGGATAATAACCAGATTGAGGCGGCAGATGATCTGGGCGCACCATGGTGGCGCATTCATTGGCGCATTATTTTGCCACATTCGAAACCAGGGATCGCATCGGGTGCTGTGATGGTATTCATGCTCTCAGCGGGGTCGTTGCTGGTGCCCGCTATCCTCGGGTCGACCACATCGGGATGGTTTACCCAAACCATCCAAGGCATCATGTTGGAAGAGCAAGACTGGAACACAGGCGCAGCCTTCGCCTTTATGTTGCTGTTGGTTTGCACCTTGGCCGTGACCTTGGCCATGCGCGTGTTTCGCGTCAAACTTTCAGACATCGCGAAATAGGGGGCGAATATGCAAAAAGTCAGCAAATATCTGTTCCACATCTATGTCGCCATCTTTTTGATCTACATGATCATCCCGCTGTTTGTGATGGGCGGGGCGGCATTTAACGCCAGCAAATTGCCAACAATTTACCCCTGGAAGGGTCTGACAGATGAATGGTTCGTCGCCTTGTGGAACGACAACCGCATTTGGATCGCGCTGCGAAATACAATTTTCGTGGCCATCGCGGTGGTCGCAATTGCTGTGCCGGTTGGGGCGGCGGGGGCGATTTTGGTCAATTCGATTTCGGGACGGGTCAGGGGCGTTTTATACGGCTTGATGGTCGCCCCAATCTTGGTGCCAGGCGTGGTGATTGGCATTTCGACCCTGTTGTTTTGGAATCAGTTTTCAATCGGGTCGGGCCTGCATTTGTCGGTTTTAGGCCAAGTCAGCTATATCGCATCTTTTGTAATGCTGCTGGTTCTGGCGAGACTGCAAAGCTTTGATCAAGGTCTGGAAGAAGCTGCGTTGGATCTGGGCGCCAGCCACGGCCAAGTGATGCGTCGCATCTTGTTGCCACATTTGTATCCCGCATTGGGCGCGGGTGCTGCGATTGCGTTTTTCCAATCGATTGAAAACTTTAACGTCACCCTATTCACGCGCGGTGGGGCAGATACATTGACCGTTTATGTATTCTCAAAAGTGCGATCTGGGGTCAATCCAACGATCAACGCTTTGGCATTTTTGTTGGTCATGTTCACATTGATGGCGGCCATCCTCTATGAGGTCAATCGCCGCCGCAAAGCATCCGTAGAGGCCGCACGCGAGGCCGAAGGCAGACGCGCCTCGGCCCGCGAAGAAACAATCTAAAAAAAAGGCCCAAGATCACTCTTGGGCCTTTTTGTTTTCAAAAGAATGCCTGCAACCCCGTGATCGCCCGACCCAAAATCAGGGCATGAACGTCATGCGTGCCTTCATAGGTGTTGACGGTTTCAAGATTCACCATATGGCGCATGATTTGATAGTCTTCTTGAATGCCATTTCCACCATGCATATCGCGTGCGTGGCGCGCCGCCTCTAGGGCTTTGCCGCAATTGTTGCGCTTGATGATGCTGATCATTTCGGGTGCGGCATTGGCATCATCCAGCAACCTGCCGACCTGAAGTGCGCCTTGCAAACCCAGCGTGATATCCGTCATCATATTCGCCAATTTCAGCTGAAACAGTTGCGTTTGCGCCAAAGGCTTGCCAAATTGCTTGCGATCCAAACCATACTGACGCGCAGCCTGCATACAAAACTCCGCCGCCCCCATGACGCCCCAAGCAATGCCGTAACGCGCACGGTTCAAACACCCAAATGGGCCCTTAAGCCCTTCGACAAAAGGCAATAGCGCGCTGTCTGCAACATGGACATCGCGCATCACAATTTCGCCTGTGACACTGGCACGCAAAGACAATTTACCTGTGATCTTCGGCGCCGACAGCCCCGCTGTCCCTTTGTCCAAAATGAACCCACGGATCTTGCCACCATGGGCCTCAGATTTCGCCCAAACCACAAAGACATCCGCAATGGGCGCATTTGAAATCCAGGTTTTTGCGCCGTTCAACACATATCCATCGGCCGTTTTCTTGGCCACAGTCGTCATGCCCGCAGGGTCAGACCCCGCATCAGGTTCCGTCAAACCAAAGCAGCCGATCCATTCGCCCGTCGCAAGTTTGGGCAGATATTTGCGGCGCTGCTCTTCGCTGCCATAGGCATAAATCGGATACATGACCAACGAAGATTGCACCGACATCATGCTGCGATAGCCGGAATCGACCCGTTCAATTTCGCGCGCAACCAACCCATAGGCCACATAGGATGCGCCTAAACCGCCGTATTCCTCTGGAATCGTGACGCCCAAAAGTCCCATCTCGCCCATTTCGCGAAAAATTTCAGGATCGGTCGTCTCGTCGCGATAGGCAGCGATGATGCGTGGTTGCAATTTACTTTGTGCATAGGCGCGGGCCGCGTCACGCAACATACGCTCTTCGTCCGACAGTTGCTGATCCATGCGCAGAGGATCTTGAAAATCGAATTGTCCCAAATCGGGCGCATCTTTTGGTTTTAGCTTGGGCTTGTCACTCATGGCACTCTCCTGACCTTTCGAAACCTATTGCACGAAATCATAGGTTCCCCTATCAAAACCTTATCACATATCCATGAGGAAAACTCATATGTTTGGGGCACGACGCTATTTGCCATCCATGCCATCGCTGTTGGCACTAGAGGCCGTGGATCGACTAGGATCTGCATCGGCGGCGGCGACAGAATTGTCTTTAACCCAAGGGGCCATCAGTCGCCAATTACAAGTGATAGAGGGGCAATTGGACGTGCCACTTATCCAAAGAGATGGCCCCCGCCTGCGTCTGACCCCCGCAGGTCAAGATAATGCCCACGAGGTGCGTCGT
>CAWUUC010000181.1:0-7204 GCA_963924905.1 uncultured Paracoccaceae bacterium | reverse complement strand
CGCTCTTCAAAGTCACCACGATAGCGCGTGCCTGCCAAAAGTGCGCCCATATCCAGACTATAGATCGTCGCCCCTGCCAAAATATCTGGGGTTTGTTTGTTCACAATCTTATGTGCCAAGCCTTCTGCGATGGCGGTCTTGCCCACACCGGGATCGCCCACCAACAGCGGGTTATTCTTGCGGCGACGGCACAGCACTTGGATGCAGCGTTCGACTTCGGCATCGCGGCCAATCAACGGGTCGACATCGCCTTTCAGGGCCTTGACGTTCAAATCAACGCAATATTTCGAGAGGGCGGATTCCTTAGCCTCACCCGCTTCACCCTTGGGGGTTTCGTGTTCGTCATCGGCGCCCAAAATTGGCCGCGCCTCACCAAAAGACGGGTCTTTCGCAACGCCATGCGCGATGTAATTGACCGCGTCATAACGGGTCATATCTTGTTCTTGCAAGAAATAGGCGGCGTTGGATTCGCGTTCGGCAAAGATCGCGACCAGCACATTCGCGCCCGTCACTTCGGTGCGACCCGATGATTGCACATGGATCGCCGCGCGTTGAATGACACGCTGAAACGCGGCCGTTGGCACCGCCTCGGATCCTTCGACATCTGTGACAAGCGTAGACAGATCATCGTCAATGAAATCTATAAGCGTCTTTTTCAACACTGTCAGATCGACCGAACAGGCCAACATGACGCGCGCGGCATCAGGCTCGTCGATCAGTGACAGCAATAAATGTTCCAGCGTGGCCAATTCGTGTCGGCGCGCATTTGCCAAGGCCAATGCGCCATGAATGGCTTGTTCCAGCGTCGTTGAAAATGATGGCACTGTTCGTGCTCCTATTATGCGGATCAAAGCGGGCGGGTGGCCCGACTTGATGATGGCCTCATAAGGTAAAGGATCGGTTTTATTTGGCGTTCTTCAAGGGCTATTTTGCTCACAAATGCGTTTTTTGCGTTTTTTTTGGTAAAATCCGTACCTATCCGCGAAAATTATTTTTCATCTCGCGCAAAATGGCAAAACTTTCGGAATCAGATGTGGCTCCCGTGACAGATTTCAACTGCCGTGCGCGCAAAAACGGGTTGGTGGCCAGTTCACCTGACAGCCGCGAAGGTACCGTAGCGCGCCCACTGGCGCGCGCCTTTGCAACGCGATCGATACGCGCAGTCAAAGCAGCGTTATCAGGGTCAACATGGGCAGCAAAGGCTAAATTGCTGGACGTGTATTCATGCCCCGAGCAGACCCAGATATCGCTGGGTAAATCAGCGATTTTTTGCAGGCTTTGCCACATGACGTCGGGTGACCCTTCAAACAGGCGGCCACATCCCCCCGCCATCAAACTGTCTGCTGTAAAGACCAGATGATCTTGGGCGAAATAAAACGCAATATGACCCATGGTATGGCCCGACACGTCCATAACAACGCCCTCTGCCTGTCCGACATGGACCGCGTCCCCCTCGGCCAAAGCCAAATCCAATTTTGGCAACCGATGCGCGTCGGCTGCCGCACCCAAAACCCGCGCGCCTGTTGCGGCCACGATGTCCCCCACGCCATCAATATGGTCAGAATGATGATGTGTGATCAGAATTTGCGACAAATCCCACCCTTTTTCGTCCAATCGAGCCAAAATTGGCGTGGCCTCAGGGGCGTCAATCAAGGCCGTCTCGCCTGTGGTGTCATCATGGATCAAATATGCATAGTTGTCGGTCAGGCAGGCAATTGTTTCAAGAATAAGGGGCATGGCGGTTCCTGTTGTGGTATTGCGTCTAGAATGGTCTATGCTGATCGGAATGTGACGCCAAAGGACCGCTTCTGCAATGCATCTTGATGTGCTGGATATGCGCAGTTTTTATTACCGCACCCAGTTGGGCCGTGTGGCGCAGCGTGCGATCCGCGATCAGATGGTCAAGTTATGGCCACCAATGGCGGGGCAGGCAGTTGTGGGATATGGTTTTGCAGCACCTCTACTGCGCCCTTATTTGGAACAGGCGCGGCGCGTGATTGCCCTGATGCCCGGTCCGCAAGGGGTCATGCCTTGGCCTGCGGGGGTGGAAAATGTCTCGGCCCTTTGCGATGAAACCGCATGGCCAATTGCCACTGGGTTTGTCGACCGTTTGGTGATGATGCATGGGCTGGAAACATCTGATCAGCCCGCCGCCTTGCTGGATGAGGCGCATCGCGTCTTGGGGCCGGGGGGAAAGGCGCTGTTTGTGGTTCCAAACCGTGCAGGTCTTTGGGCGCGGCGCGATGGCACGCCATTTGGCCATGGCCGTCCCTATTCTGGGGGGCAGCTCGAGGCGGAATTAAAACGTCATGGATTTACCCCTGAACGGGGACAGACCACCCTATTTGCCCCCCCGTCCGACGGCCGTTTTTGGCTGCGGACGGCGAGTTTTTGGGAAAGTTTTGGTGCGGCGCTGCCATGGCTTGCAGGCGGGGTTCTGATGATCGAGGCCACAAAACAGGTCTACGCGCCCAGCCGTGGCAGTCTGGCTGCCGCCGTGCGCCGACCTTTGCGGGTCCTGGAGGGCGTCGGCAAACCCGTGCCCAGCCCGCAGCTGCCCTGCCCAAAAGAAGACTAAAATTAAGCCAACGTGCTATAGGGCTGGTTCAATGTCACAGCGGCATCATTTGCGTAAAGACTTATGTGCGCGGCACTCAGCGCAATGACACCATCAAAACGGTAGGTCATTGTTTGCCCGCTGTCTGTATCTGCAAAGGCGAATTCAGTATAATTACCCCCTAAATTGGGGGTTATGGAATAGCTCAGCCCAGCGAGATCGCTGGGCGTGACGATCAGGGCCAATTGATCCGTCGTGGGGTTAAAATCTTTCACCAAAACATTGCCGCCAAAATCGCCGAATGTTTGATCTGGGCCTAGGGACATCACCAAATAGTCTGCTCCATCGCCAAGAAGAATGTCTTGCGTCTCTGCCAGATCGAAATCTTTGGCAAAGACAGTATCATTGCCTGCGCCAGCATCGATCCTCTCACCCCAAGCAGCATGGATCACGTCATCGCCTGCACCACCCGAAAGTAACTTCGTCCCCTCGGGGTCGTAGAAGCCATTAGCAAAGCCATAAAGCGTATCATTGCCATCGCCGCCATAGGCCTCGGCGTTGCTGCCAAAGCCCTCACCGCTAAACGTCTCCAGACGCAGCACATCGTCGCCTGCGCCACCATACGAGAACTTAGCCGCGATACTGTCATTGCCCAGATCGCCATACCCTTTACCAAATGAAGCGAAGATTGTGTCATCTCCTGCACCGCCATAGGCGTCTTCACCCGTCAAAATATCATTTCCGTTGCCGCCAAATAGCGTCGCAAAGCCTTCAAAACGACTGATCAGCGTATCATTTCCATCGTCACCAAACAAAACCAAATCAGCCGTCACCATCAGGTCATCGCCCGCGCCGCCGTAAATGGTCGACGTGCGTGGACCATCGCCAATCATCGTATCATTTCCCGAACCGCCATAAATCGACAAAGTCGAGTTACCCGAAAGGGCGATGGTAAACTGATCATCCCCCTCATCGCCCCAGCTTTCGCCGCCCGCATAAATTGTATCATTGCCAGCGTCGCCATGGCCGATCCCCTGAAAGGTCGTTGTTATATGATCTCCGCCGCTGCCGCCGTAGGCAATGCCCGTTCCCGAGATGTCGATCACATCCTGTCCGCGCCCGCCGTAAACATCCGCATCCCAATAGGCGAACATGGTGTCGTCGCCGTCATTGCCAAAGCTGGTGCCGCGAAATGCGTCGATGCTGTCATTTCCAGCCTCGCCATAGGTGGGTCCTGCATTCTTGGCTACGATTTCATCATCGCCCATGCCGCCAAAAATCGTGGCATCGCCATAGGCGAAAATCTGATCATCGCCGTCACCCGCACGGACCTTAGCACTTGCTCTGGCCATGATGTTATCGTCGCCCGGGCCTGTCCAATGACGCCCTGTGGAATACTGCCCGTCCTGATCAGGTCCGCCACCATCTGTGCTATCGCCGTTTGAACCTGCGTTTTCTTCTTCGGTCTTGCCAAAAGCACCCGATATATCCAAAATTATGCCCAAACCCAGCAATGTTAGCACCAAAAATTCCATCGCCAGCCCCTTAAATTAACAAAATATAAATGAACCTCGCATCCAACCGCACGATTCGTCAATTTATTCACGCCAGATGTGTCTAACTGACTTGCCGCGAACCCTTTAGATCCGACCAGCTGGCCCTGACAGGCTGTCCACGGCGCAATAATATTTCAGTCTGTTCATAATGCCGCAGAGAAACCCGAACTTTTGAGCCTCTGCCCTGTTGCGATGCAGCATAGCCTCTGCTAGAGAAGCGAAAAATATTAAGACGCATACCCATCTATGCGCCGCAAATGGGCTGGCCCGAATGCGACGACCAAGACGGGACTGTAAAGCCGAAGGGGAAACCGTGTCCGAACCAGTTTCTATGTCCCTCAGCATTGCCGCGCGATACGCGCAGGCCCTGTTTGAGATTGCGAAAGAGGCGAATGCGTTGCCGAAGCTAGAGGCCGATACCGAGGCTTTGGCTACGGCACTGGCCGCAAGCGCAGATTTTGCAGCAATGATCGCATCGCCCGTTGTGTCACGCGACGAACAGGCCGCCGCAATGGCAGCAATTGCATCCAAAATGGGGCTGCAAGACACGACCGCGAACACTTTGGCCCTGATGGCCGCTAAGCGCCGTTTGTTTGTTTTGCCGCAATTGGTGGCGAACCTAAAGGCGCGTATTGCAGTTGAAAAGGGCGAGGTGACCGCAGAGGTGACTTCGGCCATCGCCTTGACTTCGGCGCAATCGAAATCCCTTGCTGCCACGCTTAAGGCAAAGGTCGGCAAGGACGTGAAACTGAACACAACCGTTGATGAAACCCTTATCGGCGGACTTATCGTCAAGCTGGGCTCGACCATGATCGACACTTCGATCAAGGCAAAGCTGTCGGCTCTACAGAATGCAATGAAAGAGGTTGGGTGATGGCAATTCAGGCTGCTGAGATCTCTGCGATCCTTAAGGACCAGATCAAGAACTTTGGCAAAGACGCAAACGTGGCCGAGGTTGGCCGTGTTTTGTCAGTGGGCGACGGCATTGCTCGTGTCCACGGTTTGGACAATGTCCAAGCAGGCGAAATGGTCGAATTCCCTGGTGGAATTCGCGGTATGGCGCTGAACCTTGAAGTGGACAACGTTGGTGTCGTTATCTTTGGTTCTGACCAAGACATCAAAGAAGGCGACACAGTCAAGCGCACAAAGTCGATCGTTGACGTGCCTGTTGGCAATGGCCTCTTGGGTCGGGTTGTGGACGGTCTTGGAAATCCAATCGACGGCAAAGGTCCAATAGAATCGACCGAACGTCGCATTGCCGACCAAAAAGCGCCCGGCATTATTCCCCGTAAATCGGTGCACGAGCCTATGGCAACTGGCCTCAAGGCCGTGGACGCAATGATCCCCGTTGGCCGCGGTCAGCGCGAATTGATCATTGGTGACCGCCAAACCGGTAAGACCGCCGTGGCGTTGGACACCATTTTGAACCAAAAGTCTTATAATGAGGCTGCGGGTGATGACGAATACAAAAAACTGTATTGCGTCTATGTCGCCGTCGGTCAGAAACGTTCGACCGTGGCGCAGTTGGTCAAAAAGCTGGAAGAAACAGGTGCTATGGCCTATACGATTGTTGTGGCTGCAACCGCATCTGATCCAGCACCTTTGCAGTTCTTGGCACCCTATGCCGCAACTGCAATGGCAGAATTTTTCCGCGACAATGGCCGCCATGCTCTGATCATCTATGATGATTTGTCCAAGCAAGCTGTGGCTTACCGCCAAATGTCGCTGTTGCTGCGCCGTCCACCAGGCCGCGAAGCCTATCCTGGGGACGTTTTCTATCTGCACAGCCGTTTGTTGGAACGCTCATCCAAGTTGAACGACGATCTGGGTGCTGGATCTTTGACCGCGCTGCCGATCATTGAAACCCAAGGCGGCGACGTTTCGGCCTTTATTCCAACCAACGTGATCTCGATCACCGATGGTCAGATCTTCTTGGAAACTGAATTGTTCTTCCAAGGGATTCGCCCTGCTGTGAACACAGGTCTGTCGGTGTCGCGTGTGGGTTCATCCGCACAAACCAACGCCATGAAATCGGTGGCAGGTAAAGTTAAGCTGGAACTCGCACAATACCGCGAAATGGCAGCGTTTGCACAGTTCGGGTCCGATCTGGATGCGTCGACCCAAGCCTTGCTGAACCGTGGCGCGCGTTTGACCGAACTGATGAAACAAAAGCAATACTCGCCTTTGACCAATGCTGAGATCGTTTGCGTGATCTATGCAGGTACGGCAGGGTATCTGGACAAGGTCGCCGTCAAAGATATTGGCCGCTACGAAGAGGGTTTGCTAAAGCATCTGCGCGGCGCGGCCAAGGCATTGCTGGACGATATCACCAAAAACGACCGTAAAGTTTCGGGCGATTTGGAAAAAGCGATCCGCGCTGAACTTGACGCTTTTGCGAAAGACTTCGCCTAACGGCGGGGCAGGGAGATAACGTATGCCCAGCCTAAAGGACCTTAAAAACAAGATCGCGAGTGTGAAAAACACTCGTAAGATCACTAAGGCGATGCAGATGGTTTCTGCCGCCAAACTGCGCCGCGCCCAAGAGGCCGCCGAAGCTGCACGCCCCTATGCCAATCGTATGGCGTCGGTGGTGGGCGGGCTTGCGGCCTCGGTCAGCGGCTCGGCAACGGCGCCCAAATTGTTGTCTGGGACAGGCAGCGATCAGGTGCATTTGATGGTGGTCATGACCTCTGAACGCGGCCTATGTGGTGGCTTCAACACGAATATTGTGCGTTTGGCGCGTCTGCACGCGTTTGATCTGATCAAAGCTGGTAAGACAGTCAAAATCCTGACCGTTGGCAAAAAAGGCCGCGAACAGTTGCGCCGTGATTTCGGCGATAAAATGGTCGGTCATGTTGACATGTCTGGCGTCAAACGTTTGGGATACGGCGATGCACAAGGTGTTGCGCGTGACATGCTTGCGCGTTTTGATGCAGGCGAATGTGATGTAGTGACGATTTTTTACAATCGTTTTCAGTCGGTTATCAGCCAAGTGCCAACCGCTTTGCAGGTGATCCCCGCTAAGTTCGACGCAACACCAAACAATGCGCAATACGACTATGAGCCAAGTGAAGAAGGCATTCTTGCTGAT
>CAWUUC010000180.1:0-5530 GCA_963924905.1 uncultured Paracoccaceae bacterium | reverse complement strand
CGCCGTGGGATGATGCTGATTGATCCATCCTATGAGGTGAAGGCCGATTATGATACAATTCCGCGTGATATCGCCAACATTGCACGCAAATGGAATGTCGGGATCATTGCGTTGTGGTATCCATTATTGACGGGGGGGCCGCATGGGCCGATGCTGAAAACACTTCAATCGGCCTTTCCAGATGCCTTACGATGCGAAGTGCGATTTCCCCCTGCACGCGACGGACATCGCATGGAAGGTTCAGGCATGTTCATTATCAACCCGCCTTACGGGCTGGACGCAGAGGCCACACGGATCGCGGCAAGGTTTGCCGCACTGACTCCATCATAGGACCCAAGATGTTTTCCAATCTTTTGAACGCTTTGCTGTCGCCCTCGCCTCTGCGGTTGGCCGAACCAGATGCAAAACTGGCCTTGGCCGCGCTGATGGTGCGGATTGCGCGCACCGATCATCTTTATGCGGCAGAAGAGGTCGAACGGATCGAGCGCGTGTTGATGCAGCGATACGGTCTTGATGCCTTTGCGGCAGCTGATCTGCGCCGCGACGCCGAATCTCTTGAGACAGAGGCCCCCGACACCATCCGCTTTACCCGCGCTCTAAAAGACGCCGTTCCCTTAGAGGATCGCGCAGGATTGATGACAGCCCTGTGGTCCGTGGCGCTGGCCGATGGATCGCGAGACGCAGATGAAGATCAGATGTTGCGCCTGATCAGCAATCTATTGGGATTAAATGATGTAGAATCCGGCCTCGCCCGCCAACGCGCAGCTGCGGAAATGTCGCGGTGATCGCTGCCTTTGGCATGTATGACCGCGCACAGACGGCAGCCGCCAATGATGCCCTGTGGGCGGGCGTCAGAGACAATTTGCGCGCAGATGGAATAATCGCCCCCGATCAGCTGACACGCGGCGATCTCGCCTATATGGCGGGTTGGATTTCGCCTGATCTTTTGATCTCGCAAACCTGTAGCTTGCCCTATCGTGCCAAATTGGCCGAACATGTTCAGATCATTGGCACCCCTGATTACGGCCTGCCTGATTGCCCAGCGGGCTATTACAATTCGGTCTATGTGGCGCGACGTGCAGATGGGTTTTCCGACTTGGCAGAGGTGGCGGGCCAAGATTTCGCCTATAACGAGGCGCTTTCCCATTCTGGCTGGGCAGCCCCTTGGGCGGATCACCAAGCGCGGGGACTGATCCTGCGTCCTGGCCTGCGCACGGGCGCGCATCATGCGTCTGCCTTGGCTGTGGCCCAAGGGCGTGCGAATTATGCTGCGCTTGATGCACTGACATGGGATATGATTGTCGAATATGATGCCTTCGCTGCAGAATTATGCGTGTTGGATCATACGCCTGCCAGTCCCGCCCTGCCCTTCATTACCGCCAATGATCAGCCCGTTGACGCCCTCAGGGACGCGCTTTCCCGCGCCATTGACGGGCTGGATGCGCTAACACGCAAAACCTTGCGCTTGCGCGGTCTCATCCAAATTTCCAAAATCACCTATTTAGATTTGCCAATCCCGCCTTTGCCAAATCCGCACGAAAACCCCTAAACACTGTCATAAAATTGACAAATCAGCTTGCTTTTGCGGGCAACCTCACGCTATTCTATATTTGATCAAATTACACAGCGCCATGACGGTGCTGCGGGATCACCAAAAAAAGGATAGGATCAAGGGCATGATCCAAACCGGTCCGCTGGCAAATGCAGGTGTGGATGGGGACGGCCCTCCTGATGTGACATGATGAAAGATTGGCTTAGAAAGCATCCCGATGTGCGCACTATTCGTGTCGCGGCAGCGGATTTGAATGGACAAGCGCGCGGCAAAAGAGTGCCCGCGCGATACGCAGACAGGGTCGTGAAAGATGGAACGCGGTTTCCATTTTCGGTCCTAAGTTTGGATATTTGGGGCGAAGATATTGACGATTCTCCTTTGGTTTTTGAACAAGGCGACCAAGACGGTATTTTGCGTCCGACAGAGCGCGGCTTTATGCCGATGCCATGGCTAGAGGCGCCAACCGCACTACTGCCGATCTGGATGTTTCGCGAAAATGGCACCCCCTATGAAGGCGATCCCCGCCATGCCCTGCGCGCCGTCGTGGAACGGTTTAAGGCGCGCGGCCTGACCCCTGTTTGCGCGATCGAGTTGGAATTTTTCCTAATCGACGATTCGGGTAAGACCATGCAGGTGCCCGCGAGCCCCCGCTCGGGCAAGCGTCGTAAGGCGGCCGAAACCCTATCAATCCGCGCGCTGGACGCGTTCGATACGTTTTTCACCGATCTTTATGATGCCTGCGAGGCGATGGACATCCCCGCGGATACCACGACATCCGAAACAGGTTTGGGCCAGTTTGAAGTCAACTTGATGCATTGTGACGACCCGCTGCGGGCCGCAGATGATGCATGGCTGTTTAAGATGTTGGTCAAAGGTTTGGCGCGCCGTCACGGCTTTGCCGCCAGCTTTATGGCAAAACCCTATCCCGAATATTCGGGATCAGGTCTGCATACCCATTTCAGCCTGATTGATGAAAAGGGCGATAATGTCTTTGACTCGGGTGGCCCCAAGGGCACGGCGATGCTGAAACAGGCGGTGGCAGGGTGTTTGAATGCGATGCATGACAGCACCTTGATCTTTGCGCCGCATCAAAACAGTTTTGAACGGCTGGTTCCGGGTAAACATGCGCCGACCTCCATATCGTGGGGCTATGAAAACCGCACCGCGGCCATTCGTATTCCCGCAGGCAGCCCATCGGCGCGGCGCATTGAACATCGCGTGGCGGGGGGGGATGTGAACCCCTATTTGATGTTGACGGCGATTTTGGGTGCAGCTTTGGACGGGATTGAACACGAACTTGAGGCTCCAAGTCCCATCGTAGGCAACGCCTATGCCGTCGAAGATCTGCCCCAAATCCCCACAAGTTGGGCCGAAGCCATTGATGCGCTAGAACAATCTAGCATTGTTCCGCGGTTTTTGCATCCTGAATTGATCAAAAATCTTGTCTCGACCAAACGTCAAGAGCTGCATTATATCGCGGAACTGTCGGAATCCGAGATTGTCGAACTTTACCTTGATACGGTTTAACCTCATAGTGCTGACAGGCCCGATCTTGGGCCTGCCACCACAAGATATGGACCAAAGATGCGGATTGGTATTTTGCAAACGGGTGCTGCACCTGATGCCCTGATGGGCGACTTGGGCGATTACCCTGATTTGTTCGTGACGCTTTTGGATGGGCATGGGTTCGAATTTGCAACCTTTCGTGTTTTGGAAAATCAATTTCCCGACTCGGTCCAAGATTGCGACGGCTGGTTGATCACTGGCTCGCGCCATGGTGCCTATGACGATCATATCTGGATACCTCCCCTAGAAGATTTCATTCGCAAGGCTTACGCTGCCCATGTGCCGATGGTGGGGATCTGCTTTGGCCATCAAATCATTGCTCAAGCCATGGGGGGCAAGGTTGAAAAATTCGCCGGCGGTTGGTCTGCGGGCGCGACAGAGTATGATTTTGGCGGTGAAAAGGTCATATTGAACGCGTGGCATCAAGATCAAGTCACCCGCAAACCCGATATGGCAACCGTCGTCGCGCAAAATGATTTTTGTCAAAATGCTGCCCTATTATACGATGACCGCACCTTTACCGTGCAGGCCCATCCTGAATTTAGCCCCGCCTTCGTGCATGGTTTGATCGAAAAGCGGGGCAAAGGTGTGGTCCCCGACGCGGTTCTGGCCGCCGCCGCATCGCGGTTGGCGGTTCCTTTGGATAATTCAAAATTGGCGACCCAGATCGCCAACTTTTTTCAGGCCAAACAGGCCGCCCCCACCCCATAATGGGACGGGGGAAACCCCAGCAATAGTGTGACATATGTCCAATTGGACCGACCAACTGCCGGAAGCCGCCCGTGATTTCATTGCAGGACGCCGCTTGGATGAGGTGGAATGCATCATCGGCGATATTGCAGGTGTGGCGCGCGGCAAGGCAATGCCTGCCAACAAATTCGCCCATCAAGCCAATTATTTTCTGCCCAACTCGATTTTCTTGCAAACGATTACGGGCGAATGGGCCGATAATCCCTTTGATGCCTTTACCGAACCTGACATGGTTTTGGTGCCTGATTTCACCACCGCGACCGCCGCTCCTTGGACGGCGGATGTGACCTTGCAGGTGATCCATGACGCCCAAGATCAACAAGGCAATCCCGTCCCCTACGCGCCGCGCAATGTGTTGCGCGCCATCATGGGGCTTTATGCGGCCCAAGGCTGGACCCCTGTTGTCGCGCCTGAAATGGAATTTTTTCTGACCGCGCGCAATATCGACCCCAATCAACCCGTGATCCCCCCCATGGGGCGTTCGGGGCGCAGGGCTGCGGGCAAACAGGCCTATTCGATGTCGGCGATTGATGAATATGGCAAGGTGATCGACGATATCTATGATTTCGCAGAGGCCCAAGGTTTGGAAATCGACGGTATTTTGCAAGAAGGCGGCGCGGGGCAAATTGAGTTGAACCTTGCCCATGGCGACCCTGTGCGATTGGCGGATGATGTGTTCTTTTTCAAACGTCTTATCCGCGAGGCGGCGCTGCGCCACGATTGTTTTGCAACCTTTATGGCCAAACCGATTGCGGGTGAACCGGGATCTGCGATGCATATCCACACATCGGTCATCGACAGCCGCACTGGTAAAAACATTTTTGCCGACAAAAAGGGCGAAGAAACAGAGGCCTTTTTTCACTTTATTGCCGGGATGCAGAACCATATGTCGGGGGCGATTGCGCTGCTGGCCCCCTATGTGAACAGCTATCGCCGCTATGTGCCTGATTTTGCCGCCCCCATCAATTTGGAATGGGGTCGCGACAACCGCACCACGGGACTGCGCGTGCCAATTTCGACCGCTGTGGGGCGGCACATTGAAAACCGCCTGCCCGGAATGGATTGCAACCCCTATTTGGGCATCGCGGCCACATTGGCCTGTGGCTATTTGGGGTTGATGGAACAAAAAATGCCAAGGCCCGAATTTATCGGATCAGCCTATATCGACAATGATGATATCCCCACCAATTTGGGCGACGCGTTGGATCTTTTGGAAGAAGACACGGCTTTAATGGATGTTTTGGGGCGCGGGTTTTGCCAAGTCTATGCATCCGTCAAACGCAATGAATACCACGAGTTTTTGCAAGTTATCTCGCCATGGGAGCGCGAGCATCTGTTGCTGAACGTATGAACCTGTTGCACGCAAATGATCGGGCGGGGCAATATCCACCGTCCTATTACGCCGCAACTACACAGGGGCGGGTGGATTTTGCCCCCTTGCAAGGCGATCTGCGCGCAGATGTCTGCATTGTAGGCGGCGGCTATACTGGTCTGTCAGCGGCGCTGCATTTGGCCGAAAAAGGCGTGAATGTTATTGTTCTTGAGGCGCAATTGATCGGCTTTGGCGCATCAGGGCGCAATGGCGGGCAAGTGGGATCAGGTCAACGCCAAGACCAAGACTGGCTTGAGGCCAACTACGGCGCGGATGTCGCACGGCGTATG
>CAWUUC010000179.1:0-2506 GCA_963924905.1 uncultured Paracoccaceae bacterium | reverse complement strand
CTTTTAAGACCTCATGCGTGCCAAAAGATTTGCGCAGTCCTTGGACCGCAATGGCCACAGGTTTGGCCGCAATCATATTTTTATCGTCAAACATCGGCCCCCCAAGGTTGGTCTATGTGAAACACTCGCGCGATGCCATGCAAGCGTTTTTTTGTCACAAATTCATCACTTATTGCGGCAAGCTGGCCTGAAGCAGCGACAAAACATCGCTTGGGTCTACGTCAGTTGCCACAAAGGCATCCCCAATCGCACGGGTCAAGATAAAGCGTAACTGGCCATCCAACACTTTTTTGTCTTGGCCCATCAGGGTCAAAAGTGCCTCTGCACTGGGCAGATCGCCCGCAATATCGCCAAGATCGGTTTTCATCCCCATGGCGCGCAGATGGGCGCGCAGGCGGCTGGCTGATTCTTGGCTGCACAGACCCAAATTTTGCGACAGTTGCAGCGCCAAAACGCAGCCAATCGCCACACCTTCGCCGTGCAGCAAACGATCCGAATAGCCTGTGGCCTTTTCCAACGCATGACAAAAGGTATGACCAAGGTTCAACAGGGCGCGATCCCCCTCTTCGGTTTCGTCGCGCTCGACAATTTCGGCCTTCATTTGAACTGATCGGCGCACGGCATAGGCGCGCGCCGCAGTATCGCCCGACAACATCAAAGGCCCGTTTTGTTCGAGCCAATCAAAAAATGCCGCATCCCCCAAAAGGCCATATTTGACCACTTCACCATATCCAGACAAAAAATCGCGCTTGGGCAAACTGGCCAAGACATCCAGATCTGCCAATACAAGACTGGGCTGATGAAACGCGCCGACAAGGTTTTTGCCCTGCGGGGTGTTGATCCCAGTTTTCCCCCCGACAGAACTGTCGACCTGCGCCAAAAGACTGGTTGGGATTTGCACAAAACGCACGCCGCGCCGCAAAATCGCAGCCGAAAAACCGACCAAATCACCCATTACACCGCCGCCCAGCGCTATCACTAGGCCGCCGCGTTCCACCTTTTGATCCAGCAGCCATTCCGTGACGCGGGCCAGTTCAGACCAAGATTTGCTGCCTTCGCCCGCAGGAACTGTCAGGGCGGTGGATGTGATCGACCCCAGGCCCGCTTGCAGACTATCCAAATGCAGACCAGCCACAGTTTCATCGGCCACAATCGCCAATTTAGGGCGCCGCAACAAGGGTTCGATATGGCGGGCAGCATCGCCAATCAGACCTTGGCCAATACGCACCTGATAGCTGCGCGCGCCCAAATTGACCGGAACCGTTTCAACTGACATGGTTTTCCTCTATCACATCTGTCCGCGATGACAGGGCGGCAATCACCTTGGCGGCCATATCATCTACCGTGCCTTCCGTGGTAGCGGTCACGGTCATATCGGCTTGTCTGTAAAACGGCAGGCGCGCCGCGTAAAGTGTATGCAAAGTTTCATAGGGATTGTCGGTTCGCAGCAAGGGGCGCGTGTTTTTGTGGCGCACTCGATGCCAGAGCGTTTCAAGATCAACATCAAGCCAGACCGAAATGCCAACGTCATGGATCAAGTCGCGATTGACTTGAGCCAGAAACGCGCCCCCGCCCGTTGACAAAACACAAGGATTTCCGCGCAAAAGGCGGGCGATCACCTCGGTCTCGCGGGCGCGAAAGAATGCCTCGCCATCGCGGTCAAAAATCTCTGCAATACTGCGGCCCGAGGCGCGCACGATCTCTTCGTCGGAATCGACAAAAGGCACCGCCAAGGCCCGCGCAAGCGCCGTGCCAACGGCCGTTTTGCCCGACCCCATCATCCCAACCATCGCCACAGTCTTTTTTAGGACAAACATCGAAAACCCATCGCACACCAAACCCGTGACAATATGGCCCAGCCCAGCCCCAAGGCCAACCGCAGAAATGCCGCAATGACAATCTTTCTTTCAATTGCTGCCAAGGGGGGATGAAACAAAAGGAAATAACGATTATAGTCCCATTATTAATTTGGATTTGGGGCAGGCTATGGGTGTGGCGGCAAAGATAATTTTGGGGACAGCGGTGGTGATGGTGCTGGCCTTGACCGGATATGGTTACCTTGTGGACTTGGCACCCGCCCCCACCCCGACCAGCAAGCCTGTGGTGTTGAATGCGCAATAAGCGCGATTTTTGGATTTTTTTCAGCGTCCTACTGGGCCTCGCCGGACCAGCGGTCGGTCAATCTGCGCCGTTATCGGCGATCGATTGGCTGTCGCAATCGGTCGTGACATCGCCCAATGCCAGTGTCTCTCGTTTGCCCATCATCCCGGGCGAGCCGCCTGTGACTGCGGGTGGGGCGCTGCCGAAAGACGTGTCTATGTCGGTTTTGGGCGCGCCCTCGTTGGATGGGATCGGCATATTGCCCGCGACCACCAGTGGGTTTCCCACCGCATTGTGGGGGCAAGCAAGGGCGGCTGACATCTTACCCGCCATTGCCCGCGCCGAGGTCAAGGCGATCCCTGCCCTGCAAAGCCTGTTGATCACCCTGCTTTTGGCGGAATCCAAC
>CAWUUC010000178.1:0-4170 GCA_963924905.1 uncultured Paracoccaceae bacterium | reverse complement strand
GCGCGCGCGCATAGATGCCGTGGAATCGGGCGGCATGGCGGCCATTGCAGATGTCGTGATTGAACGCTGGTTCGCGCCCAAGTTTATGGCCCAGCCTTGGAAGACCATGCTGCTGCGCTGCGATCCTATGGGGTATATGGGCACTTGCGCCGCGCTCTCGCGGGCAGATTTTCGCGCGGATCTGGGCCGCCTTTCGTTGCCATGTTTAATGATTGCAGGCGGTAAGGATCAGGCAACACCCCCTGAATTGGTGGCTGACACTTGCGCGCTGATCCCAGGCGCAAAGTTGGTCGAAATCACCAACGCAGGCCATCTGCCTGCTATTGATGCAGCCCAGATCACCGCCAATTTGATCGAGAGCTTTTTGCAGGAGCAACCCTATGTCTGATCTGCGCACCACAGGCAGCGTCACACGGCGCAAAGTATTGGGCGATGCCCATGTCGATCGATCTGAGACGACAAAAACTGATTTTGACGCACCCTTTCAGGCATTGATCACAGATGCCGCGTGGGGCCATGTTTGGTCCCGCGACACGATCACCCTGCGCGAGAGGTCGATGATCACGATCGCCCTGCTTGCAGGGTTGGGCAATGACCACGAATTGGCGCTGCACATCCGCGCCACCGCGAACACAGGCGCAACGGAATCCGATGTGTTGGAGGCGCTGTTGCACGTTGCCATTTATGCCGGCGTGCCACGCGCAAATCATGCTATCCAAATTGCCAAGCAAACCTATCGCGCGATGGCCGCAGATGCGGACCAACCAGAAAAGGGACCATTATGAAACCAGCCGAATTTTATATGCGCGACCGCAGCCAGCATCCACCTGCCTCTGCCATCGGATACAAAAGTTCGGTCCTCCGATCTCCGCGTCAGCCGCTGCTGACGATCAAGCAAACGGCGTCTGAAACCTCTGGGCCTGCTTTTGGGCATAATGACATTGCAGCCTTAGACAATGACCTGACGTTGAATTTTGATCATGGCGGCATGCCAGTTGGTGAAAGGATCATTTTGCATGGGCGCGTGTTGGATGAAAACGCCCGCCCCGTACAGAATACAATGGTTGAAATTTGGCAGGCCAACGCCTCTGGACGCTATCGCCATAAGAAGGACACTTATCTGGGCGCGCTGGACCCCAATTTTGGTGGCTGCGGGCGCACCTTGACGGATGAAAACGGCTATTACGCCTTTCGCACCATCAAGCCCGGTCCATATCCTTGGATGAATTACGTCAATTCATGGCGGCCCGCGCATATTCATGTGTCAGTCTTTGGCAGCGGCTTTTGTCAGCGCTTGATCACCCAACTTTACTTTGAGGGCGACCCCTTAATCCCCAAATGCCCCATCGTACAGACTATCCCTGATCCCGATGCCGTCCAGCGTCTGATTGCGGCCTTGGATTTGAACACGGCAGTTCCGATGGATTGTCTTGCCTATCGTTTTGACATCGTGCTGCGCGGGCGGCGATCGACCTTGTTTGAAAACCGACTTGAGGGGAACTGATCAGATGCAAACGCTGGATTATCTCAAAGAAACCACTTCACAAACCGCAGGTCCCTATGTGCATATCGGTCTAGCACCTGGTGCGGCTGGGTTCAAAACATTTGATCAAGAATTGGGCGAAATCATTGCGCCTGCGGAGGTGGCCGGCCAACGCATTCGCGTTGAAGGTGTCGTGACCGATGGTATGGACATGCCCGTCAAAGATGTTTTGATAGAGGTCTGGCAAGCCGATCATGACGGCACTTATCCGCAATCCCAGCGCGACGACGGCTTTCGCGGTTGGGGTCGCGTTATTCCCGATTTTGAAACGGGCCTTTGGCAATTTGACACAATCAAACCTGGGCCTGTGGTGGGTCGCGGTGGACAATTTCAGGCACCGCATCTAAATCTGTGGCTTGTCGCGCGCGGCATCAATATTGGTTTGAACACGCGGATGTATTTCCCCGAAGACGCGCATGAAACTGATCCAATTTTGAACGCCATCGACGGGGTCGCGCGGCGAAAAACATTGATTGCCTCTCAGATCGCGGCGGGGCACTATCGGTTCGACATCCGCCTGCAAGGCGATAATGAAACTGTGTTTATAGATGTGTAACCCATGACAAACCCACATTCAGGCAAGCCTTGTATCATCTGTGTTGCGATCACAGGCTCTGTCCCCACCAAGGCCGATAACCCCGCCGTTCCCGTGACGGTGAACGAGCAAATCGAAAGCACGCAAGCTGCATTTGAGGCGGGGGCAAGCATCGCGCATTGCCATGTGCGCGATGATGCGGGCAGCCCGACTTCAGACCCAGACCGCTTTGCCCGCCTGAAAGAGGGTTTGGAAAAACACTGTCCGGGGATGATCATTCAACTGTCAACAGGGGGACGATCTGGTGCTGGTCAGGCGCGGGGTGGTATGTTGCCGTTGCGCCCAGATATGGCGTCCCTGTCCGTGGGATCGAATAATTTCCCAACCCGCGTTTATGAAAATCCACCCGATTTGGTCGATTGGCTGGCGGGTCAAATGCTGGAATACGGGGTGAAGCCTGAAATAGAGGCCTTTGATCTGTCCCATATCTTTATGGCCAAACAGATGCAGGACAAGGGCAGGCTGGCAGGCACCCCCTATGTCCAATTCGTGATGGGGGTCAAAAATGCGATGCCTGCTGACCGTGATGTGTTTGATTATTATATCCACACGGTCCAGCGGCTTTTTGGTGCGGATGCGCATTGGTGCGCTGCAGGGATTGGGCCAAATCAGATCGTTGTGAATGAATGGGCGGTGTCGATGGGCGGTCATGCCCGCACCGGACTAGAGGATAATATCCGCCTTGATCGCGACAACCTTGCACCATCTAACGCCGCCCTTGTGGCGCGTGTGACGGCGCTGTGTGATCAATATGAACGCCCTGTCGCCGATTGGAAAACGGCGCGATCTATTTTAAATTTACAGCTGCGGGCCTGATCCTATGCCCGCAAGCCCAGCCGACAGCCAGATGTACGGCGCGCTGTTCAACGATCCAGAAACCGCGCAATTGTTCACCGACAGCGCCGAGCTGCGCGCCATGTTGCTGGTCGAAGGCGCCTTAGCCAAGGCTCAAGGCGCGCATGGATTGATCCCCCAAGATGCCGCGGATTATATCGCCCGCGCCGTCTATGAGGTGCAGATTGATCCCAGCGCTTTGGCGGTTGAGACGGCCAGAAACGGTGTGCCGATCCCTGCCCTTTTAGCTGCCTTTCGCAAATCGGGCGGTGATCCACAGGCGTTGGCCTATGTGCATTGGGGGGCCACCAGCCAAGACATTATGGACAGCGCCCTTGCACTGCGCCTGCGCCGTGTAATGGATCTGTGGGATAGCCGCCTTGCGGATTTGATCTGCGTCCTCGGAGAAATGGCACAGAGCTATGCCGATCAACCAATGCTTGCGCGCACTTATGGGCAGGCGGCCACAGTGACCAGTTTTGGCGCGGTTGTGGCCAGTTGGGGCGCGCCTTTGATCCGCCATCGCAAACGATTGGCAGCCGTGCGGGCAGATGTTTTGTGCGTGTCATTATCTGGTGCGGCGGGAACCTTATCGGCAATGGGCGACAAGGGGGCAGTGATCCGCGCAGAACTGGCGCAAGCATTAGATTTGCACGATCCAATGGAAAGCTGGCACAGCCAAAGAGATGGAATAGCGGCCTATGCAGGTTGGATGGCAGGTCTGGCCGCAAGTTTGGGCAAAATGGCCGAAGATATCATTCTATTCTGTCAGACGGGGATTGAAGAGATATCTTTGGGCGGCGCAGGGGGGTCATCGACCATGCCGCAAAAACAAAACCCTGTCGCCGCCTCGGCGCTGGTGGCGCTTGCACGCCATATCGCTGGACTTGCGGCGACGATCACGGGGGCTGCGATCCACCGTCAACAGCGTGATGGTGCGGCATGGTTTACCGAATGGCTGACGCTGCCACAAACCTGCATCCTGACAGGGCGCTGCATCAGCCTTGCAGCTGAGATCGTGGCGGCGATCTCGCCCAACCCCGACAAGATGCAGACTGCGCTGAACGCAGGGCTAAGCCTGCACCACGCCGAAGCTTTGACATTTATTTTGGCTGCCAAAATGCCCCGCCCCGAGGCCCAAGCCCAAGTGACCACCCTTTGCGCCCAGGCCTTGCGCGAAGGCAAGGATTTGATCACC
>CAWUUC010000177.1:0-2566 GCA_963924905.1 uncultured Paracoccaceae bacterium | reverse complement strand
TTGGTCAATACGCATCACCACTTATATCAGACCCTTACGCGCGCCGTTCCAGGTGGGCAGAATGCGTTGTTATTTGGTTGGCTAAAGACGCTTTATCCGATTTGGGCGCGATTTGGACCAGAAGAGATGTTTGTGTCCGCTCAGGTTGGACTGGCAGAGCTCGCGCTCTCTGGCTGTACGATGACATCAGATCATTTGTATCTTTTTCCAAATGGCGCACGGTTGGATGATACGATTGCAGCGGCGGCCGAAGTGGGTTTGCGGTTTCATCCGACCCGTGGTGCGATGAGTATTGGCGAGTCGTCAGGGGGGCTGCCGCCCGATAGTCTGGTCGAAAAAGAGGCCGATATTCTAGAAGACTGCATCCGTGTGATTGATGCCCATCATGATGATAAAGTGGGGGCGATGGTGCGCGTCGGGATCGCGCCATGCTCGCCATTTTCGGTCAGTCGAGATTTGATGCGTCAAGCCGCCACCTTGGCACGCGATAAGGCCGTGATGCTGCACACCCACCTTGCTGAAAACGAAGAGGATGTAGCCTATTCGCTGGCGAAATTCGGCTGTCGTCCCGGACAATACGCCGAAGACTTAGGCTGGACGGGTGACGATGTCTGGCATGCCCATTGTGTCAAGCTGGATGCTGATGAGATAAACCTTTTTGCGCGCACGAGGACAGGTGTTGCCCATTGCCCATGTTCGAATTGCCGCTTGGGATCAGGGATAGCGCCTTTGCGGTTCATGCGGGATGCAGGGGTAAAGGTTGGGCTTGGGGTGGACGGTTCTGCCAGTAACGATGCGGGTAATTTGATCCTAGAGGCCCGCCAATCTCTTTTGTTGCAACGCGTTTCATTAGGGGCAGACGCTATGGCAGCCCGTGAAGCCCTTGAAATTTCAACTTTGGGCGGCGCGCAGGTCTTGGGCCGATCAGATTGTGGCAGTCTCACCATCGGTAAGCGGGCCGATCTTGCGATATGGGATATGCGCGGGGTAGAGGCGGCAGGATCATGGGATCCGGTGGCCAGTCTGATCCTGTGCGGGCCAACACGCGTGCGTGATTTGATCGTTGAAGGACGGATCATTGTTAAAGACGGTCGGATGATGACGATTGATTTGCCCCAAGTGATCCAGCGCCAAAATCTTCTCGCGCGCCGATTGATTTCGTGAAAGGCATGGTCTATCACTTGAGGATGATCAAATTTTGCGCCCTTTTTGCATCTTGCCGACGTCAGTTTTCCTGACGCGACCTTGATCTATTTCCATATCCGTTGACGTTTCCATATGCCTTGGCTAGGCCTTGGCTCTGATGTGAAAGGCACAAAAATGATTTCCCCCATCTTGCCGACCTATAATCGTGCGCCTTTGGCGTTTGTCTCGGGGCAGGGATCTTGGCTCTTGGCCGAAGATGGCGGGCGCTATCTGGATCTGGGCGCAGGGATTGCTGTGAACGCATTGGGCCATGCCAACCCTGCCCTTGTCGCAGCCTTAACCGCACAGGCGGACAAATTATGGCATGTCTCTAATCTTTATCGCATTCCGGAACAGGAAAAATTGGCCCAGATGTTGGTCGATTTGACTTTTGCTGATACTGTTTTCTTTACCAATTCTGGCACCGAAGCCGCCGAGCTGGCGATCAAAATGGCGCGTAAGTTTCACTATGATAATGGCGCGCCCGAACGCACAACGATCATCACATTTGAGGGCGCATTTCATGGCCGCTCGACCGGTGCGATTGCAGCTGCAGGATCGGAAAAGATGACCAAAGGATATGGCCCATTAATGCCTGGGTTTGTCCATTTGAAATGGGGTGACCACGATGCCTTGCGGGCCGCGATCACGGATCAGACTTGCGCTGTTATGATAGAGCCTGTTCAGGGCGAGGGCGGTATTCGCGTCGTTCCAGTTCAATGCCTCAAGGGGTTGCGCGACCTTTGTGATCAAACAGGCACACTCTTGATTATGGATGAGGTTCAATGTGGCATCGGTCGAACAGGCAAGCTTTTTGCCCACGAATGGTCAGGCATAACACCTGATATTATGATGGTTGCCAAAGGAATCGGCGGCGGCTTTCCGTTGGGAGCTGTTTTGGCCAGCGAACGTGCTGCGTTAGGTATGGTGCCTGGGACACATGGTTCGACTTATGGCGGCAACCCTTTGGGCTGTGCTGTCGGCATGGCCGTTTTGGGTATCGTCGGAAGTGATAGTTTCTTAGCAGAGGTTGCCCGCAAATCTGCGATTTTCACTCAGGGTCTTGCCTCATTGGTTGCACGCCATCCCAAAATATTCACCGAACTGCGAGGCCAAGGCTTGATCTTGGGCCTTAAATGCATGGTTACAAACACCGAAGTGGTCAAAGCCTGTTATGGACAAAATCTATTGACCGTCCCAGCCGCTGATAACGTCATCCGCCTGCTCCCAGCCCTAAATATCTTGGATAGTGACATCGCCGAAGCCTTGGCGCGACTTGACCGCGCGGCTTACACCTTAGAAACATGACATTGGCCGCCTTCATAACTTTGTGCCGACGCAACAGGCCAAAACACCTTCCTCGTTGTTAAAATATCCTCGG
>CAWUUC010000176.1:0-4398 GCA_963924905.1 uncultured Paracoccaceae bacterium | reverse complement strand
TCTTTGCAGGTCGGATTGATGTTGCGCTTGGGGGCGAGAGCCGCTTTATCATCCCCTATGATCCCACTCGCAGCCCTGCCGGCGAGGACAGTGTATTGTCCACAAACGGTCCCGTGCCGATCCAAATCAGCGGGGAATGGGGCGATATGCTGACCAGATGGCAGGCCACGCCCGCCAGCGGACAAAACAGCCTAATTTTGGGGACGAATGATTTTCAGACCACACCTTGGGATACGGCGCTGGATCATGGCCGTTGGCTGATCGAGGGCTATGACGAGGGCAGCGATACCGCGCTTTATGCACAAGTGATTGATGTAACCGCCGACAGCGCGCCGCAAATCATTCTGCCCCGCACGGCCCCCATGTCCGACACCCCTGTTATGTTGCCGACCGAGGTCGTGGCTGAAGCCCATTGCGTGGGCGAAGTCGCCTGCTATCACACTGATACCGCAATGGGTGTAGGTTATCTTTTGCTGCCCGAATGGGCCGCAAGTGCAGGCTATGGGTATTCAACGGCAAGTGGGGTCGTTGCAAGCTCTGCATCGGTGGAATTTTATACGGGCGTTCCCTTTGAAATGATGGCGGCGCTGAACCCACGCCAGTGGGATGCCTCACTCGGGCCTTGCCGCGATACCGAGGCGGGCAATCTTTGTGCCGTCACCGGTGCCGACCCCGCCGCGACTGCCTTGCTGGAAAACTCTATCAAACCGGCAAAGATCGCCCCCTTGTTGCCGGGCACAGCCCCGCCGCGTCTGAGCGAACGAATGACCGTGGATACCCCCTTGGCGATCCCCGACGGCCTTAACCCTGTCGAGTTCTTTGCCCCTGCCTTTTTGGAAAAGGAATGATGATGCAAAATGTTTTGATGGCCTTGATCTTTGGCATTTTGGGCAGTTTTGCCCTGCCTGCGCCCAGTGCGGCACAATCGCAAACCCAAGAAGTCACCTTTGTCTATTGCACCCAAGGCGCGGGATGCCGCTGTGCGTTGTCTGGAATGGATGCCTATTTTGTAGCCTCAATCTTTAACGCCCAAGAACCGCCCGCAAATGCTGATCAGTTGATTATGTTGACTGTTGGGGTTGAAACCAATTGGTCAGCCCTGACACCCGATCAGGCCGATGAAAAATACGGCGGTGACGGGGTTTGTCCGATAGAAGTGTTTTTGCCGCCCATTCCCGAAGATGGCACATGGGTTGGCGCTGTCCGCACCACTTCGGTCACGGGATGTGCCCCCCAAGTGGCCGAGATGGTCCCCTCTATGGTGGGCGCGATGGTTTTCACACGTCAAATCGCATGGGAGAATAAATTCCATCCCGCAAAACTCAGCAGCGATCCAACAAGCGCATTGGTGACATGGCAAGAATTAAACCCCGTTCTTTACAGCGGCACCTTAAACAGCCCTATCAAAAGCGATTTGCTAAAAGTCAACGGCGCGCTGAGTGCCAAGCTGACATCGCCTAAAAAGGCGATAGCCACCTTGAACTTGCGGATTGGCGCAGAGGGTGTGAATGCGGAAATTTTGGCGTCTATCGGCATGGCCGACTGCCGCACCACCGCCGTTTATGATTTCAACAAAGTCGATTAAGGAATTCCGCTGTGCGTCTTATCCCCCTTTTCATCGCCGCTTTTTCATTGTTTGCCATGCCTTTGCAGGCCCAAGATATTCCTGTCTTTACCCCCAGCGATGAAGGGCGCCCGTTTATCGATGTCTATGGCACGGGCCTGTATTCCGCGACTTGCGTGCAAGGTGCGGGCTGCACCTGTGCCGCCTTGGGGGTAAACCGTGAGGAATTGGCGGTGATCTTGGGTGAAAATGCAATTGATGCAAATATCTTAGGATTGGTTGACAGCCCCGCCGTTGGCGAAGACCTAACCGCAGAGACACCCGATGCGCTGCACGCGCGCTATGGTGGTCAGGGCTATTGCCTCCAAACACCTTTGGAACCAAAAGATGGCCTTTGGCAGGACGGTCGGCCGCAAAATGTCAGCGTGCAATGCGGTCAGGGCACCGCGATGTTTCAACAAGTGCTCACAAATCAAAAGTCGGTCACCGCACGTATCAATTGGCAGGGCCGTTTTTCGGGCGAGACCATTCAATCTGCCTTTATCGCCGCTGATCCCGACCCTGAAAATACCCCCCACAGCTTTACCGATTTGACCCCTGTAGAAACACTTGGCATCGCAAGTCTGGCAGACGAGGGCGGTACCATGACCAGCAAAGGACGCATCCGCCTTGTGACACCAACCCTGTTTTCGGTCGATTGGCAGGTGCAGGGACAAACCGAAACGGGGCCGTGCAACTGGTCCTACACACTTCCAGCCAAGTGGATCGGCGAGTAACCGCATCGCGATCCAAGAAATTCGACTGGGCCATTCATCGTAAGACATTGGCGCGGGCAGGGCAGCGGGCCAACCGTCAAGTTGGCCCGCGTTTATCAGACGCCTATCGATGCCATTACACGAAAAGCATTCCAGTCAGGACGATTTGATTTGCACCAAAATATCGATTTTGGAACGGCGGTCGGGTATTGCCGCGCTGGAATTCCAACGCGCGCGATGCAAGTGATCATCCAATGTGCCAACGCATTGCACCGCGCATTTCTCGCAGTGCAATTATTATTTTAAATCCAGATGTCGCAGCCCTTTGTAAATTCAGCGCCGAGATAATCATCTTAAGCGTGCAAATAGACACGAGATAAGACCCCACTAAAATTTATTGCTTAAATAAATTGGCATGATAATCAGGGCGTCGCTAATCCTGCGTTAAAATATCTGCCTCAATTCCATATATCTTCCGATGCCGATACCAATGCCCAACAATCAGACTGATTGTTGCAGTTATAGTAATGTGGGGGCGCCCCCCTTGGAGAGATGCTATGAGCTACATTCGCCTGCGGACAATGCAGATTCTTGACAAGGATTCGGAAGACGATAAAGCAAGTTTGTGGTGTGATCGAATTATAACGCTGGTCATCCTGCTCAACGTATTTGCCATAATCATCGAAAGCTATGAGGACTATTCCATATCGCACAGCCGAGAGTTTTTATGGATTGAGCGGTTTAGCATTGTCTTTTTTACAATTGAATTTGTCCTGCGATTGTGGAGCAACGCATCTCGATTTCCTGACTCCACATGGCGGGGGCGCAGAAACTATCTTCTAAGTTTTCACGGCTTTGTTGATATGATTTCAATCATTCCATCTTATTTGCAAATCCTGTTTCCTGGTGCAGATATGCGGATCATGCGCGTATTCCGCCTTATTCGGCTGTTGAAACTTTCTCACTATTCTACAGCTATCGAAGACCTTTTTTCCGCGATTTACGCCGAGCGCCGTTCCTTCGTGGCCGTCATCTATTTGTTGTCGATTGCAATCGTTGCAAGCTCTTCACTGATGTATTACGCCGAAGCGGATGTGCAGCCTGAAAAGTTTTCCTCTATCCCGCAAGCTATTTATTGGTCTGTCATTACATTGACAACGGTTGGCTATGGTGACGTGTCGCCGATCACACCCGTTGGAAAAATGATCGCTATTATGACCGCTTTCATGGGTGTTTCAACAGTTGCTATATTTACCGGTATTGTTGCCACGTCTTTTGTAAATCAACTGGCCCGCAAAAAGGTCATATATGAGCAACAAATGCGCGAGGCGATGTCTGATGGTGTCTTGGATGATGGCGAGGATCAGTTGTTGCGCGGCCTGCAGGCTGAATTTGGTTTATCCGATGAAATGGTCGTTGAAATAGCCAGACGGGTTGCACAGAACAAGACTTAGACCGTTATTCGTCGGCTTGGGTTGTTCGCAAGGCATCTTGAGCAGTTCGATTTTCTGCCCAGTATTGCAGAACACGTATCGCAAAACCGATGCTGCCCAAGATTATAAAGGCCAAGGCAATTTGCATCGGCGTCACACCAGCAAGTGGACTTGTGTTTTTGTCGACCAAGAACAAACTGACGATAAGCGGGGCGGCCATCAGCAAGAACAGCCTTATTCTGCGGCATTGCGCGCAAGCGCGCGGGCGGCTTTTTCTTATATTGCTGCGTTTTATGAACATAAATTCCACTTTATACTGCGGCCACGATTTGTCGACCCTTAAACTAGCAAGCACCACTGAGGGAATCTTCAAGATGGGCAATTGTTTTATGAACAAACTCCAAGGCAGCATTTTCCAAAGCTTGATCAATGCGATCCAGTATTTCGAAAATCAGGGCCATGAGAGGGGCGTCCGAATATGCATTCATCAACCTTTTTAGGGAACGGAGTTGACGATGCACTGTTTGTATCACCTGTTTCTGGCCTATTTTAAGCACTGTTTTTGGATCCAAAGCCAATCGCATTTGTCCCAATCGCATGACCATTGTCGCGATGGGATCAATTAAAAAGTTATGCCAATGTCGGG
>CAWUUC010000175.1:0-5059 GCA_963924905.1 uncultured Paracoccaceae bacterium | reverse complement strand
ATTGGCCACGATCCAATCGCAACCCTTGCGTAACCGCTTGGCACTGGCATATTCGGTTACATTTTGCGTCTCCGCTGCGAAACCGACCACTAACTTGGGACGTTTAATGGATTGCGACGTGATTGCCAGAATATCTGGGTTTTCAACAAAACTTAAAATGGGCAATCCGCCCATTTCTTTTTTCATCTTTTGTGTCGTCGCATTTCCCACCCGCCAATCGGCAACCGCAGCCGCCATGATGGCGGCATCTGCAGGCAAGGCGGCGTTTACGGCATCGGCCATTTGCTGGGCAGTTTCAACTGCAATCACCTGCACGCCAGAGGGCGGCGCCACTTGGGCAGGCCCAGTAATGAAACTAACCCTCGCCCCCAAATCGCGCAGTGCTGCTGCAATCGCCGTGCCTTGCGCCCCTGAGGATCGGTTGGCGATATATCGTACAGGATCAATGGGTTCATGCGTCGGGCCAGAGGTGACGATGATATGCTTTCCCGCCAAGGGACCGTGACGCAATTTAGCCATGATGGCGGCCATGATTTCATCAGGTTCAGACAGCCGCCCTGGCCCATATTCGCCGCAAGCCATGTCGCCTTCATTGGGGCCAACCACCGCCACACCGTCTGTGCGCAATTGCGCCAAATTGCGCACCGTTGCAGGATGTTGCCACATTCGCACATTCATCGCAGGCGCGATCATAACAGGGGTGTCTGTCGCCAATAACAGCGTGCTTGCCAAATCATCGGCGCGGCCTGTCGCCATTTTGGCCATCAAATCCGCTGTGGCGGGTGCAACCACGATCAAATCGGCACTGCGCGACAGCTGGATATGACCCATCTCTGCCTCATCCGTCAGATCAAAAAGGTCACTGTAAACCTTTTCCCCTGCAAGGGCTGAAACGCTGAGGGGCGTGACAAATTCAGCCCCAGCGCGTGTTAAAACAGGCGTCACGGCTGCACCGGCACCGCGCAAAAGGCGGATCAATGATAGGGATTTATAGGCCGCTATCCCGCCGCCGATGATCAATAAGATGCGTTTGTCGGTCAGCATGGCCTGCTCCGCTGTCAAGATGACCTAGGTCTAGGCGCTTGGGCGCGCAAACTCAACCGCTTACAGCAAGGCCATGACTTCGCCTGATTGCCCCTCTAGGTGGCGGCGGAGTTTGGTATAGGCGGCGGCCTCTAGCTGGCGGATACGCTCTTTGGATAGGCCCATTTCTACGCCCAAGGATTCCAAGGTGCGCGGCTCGTCCAACAGGCGGCGCTGGGCCACGATATGGCGCTCACGTGCCGTCAGGCTGGCCATTGCATCTATCAACCATTTGCGCAATTGCGCCAGATCATGTGCGGCTTCGACCTGTTCGGCGGCTTGAGGGCCGTCATCCTCTAGTGCATCTATCCATGCACGACCATCTTCGTCGCTGGCTTGGGTGGCATTCAGCGATGCGTCAGATCCCGAAAGACGCCCTTCCATCATAGCCACATCTGCGACAGACACACCAATTTCATGCGCCACTTGTTCGCGCAACTGGTGTTGATCCAGCGCGATGCCCATACCTGCGGCCTCACGTTCCAGTTTCGCCTGAACACGTTTCATATTGAAAAACAATGATTTTTGCGCCGAGGTGGACCCTGTTCGCACCATCGACCAATTCCGCATCACATAATCTTGGATGCTGGCCTTGATCCACCAAACCGCATAGGTCGAAAACCGCAGGCCGCGATCAGGGTCAAATTTTTCGGCCGCTTTCATCAGGCCAACGCTGGCCTCTTGGATCAGATCATTCATCGGCGCGCCGTAACGGCGGTATTTTGATGCCATCGAAATTGCCAAACGCATATAAGCCGTGATCAGACGGTGCAAGGCCGCCTCGTCGCGGTGATCGCGCCACGCATAGGCAAGCTTCAATTCGGTGTCCGCATCCAACAGCTCTGCCTTGCGCGCAGCGCGCGACATTACTTTGTCTTCGGTTCCATCAAATGCCATGCGATAACCCCCAACGAGCTTGACTGTGTGATTGTTATATTCGTGATACGCCGCTTGTTACGATTTGGATCAGGCCAACCATCATTTTTTGTGACGCAGTGGCACACAAATGTTGACTGGTGGCGAGGGATTGCTTTGGCTATCCTGTTTTTGGAAAGAAACGGGGGATTTTAGATGTATGATCTGGTGATTGGTGATCGTGGATATTCTAGCTGGTCTTTGCGCGGTTGGCTGCTGTTTGATGCCTTTGGCATTCCTGTCACGACGCATTTGGCACGGCTTTATTCGGATGAATTGCCCAATTTGTTGCGCGATTATTTCCCCGCCAAGACCGCGCCCACGATCCGCACGCCTGATGGCACTGTTGTGTGCGAATCCCTAGCCATTGCCGAGGAATTGGCATCCCGTCACCCGGACGCTGGGATCTGGCCGCGTGATCCGCGCGCACGCGCCACAGCGCGGGTGTTAGCATCGGAAATGCATGCAGGTTTTTCCGCACTGCGCGGCCATTGCCCAATGAATTTGCGAGTTTCTTATACCGATTGCGCCCCACCGCAAGCCGTTTTGGATGATTTGGCGCGTTTGGAAAAAATTTGGACTTGGGCGCGGGATGTGACGGGATCGCAGACACCGTGGCTTTGCGGGGACTATTCTGCGGCTGATGCGTTTTTCGCCCCTGTTGCGGCGCGGATCGCGGGTTACAACCTGCCTGTGGGACAAGATGCCCAAGATTATGTCGCCGCACATCTGGAGCATCCGTCATTTCGCAAATGGCGGGCAATGGGGCTGGTTGATGGCGCAGATCAGCCGTTCTATTTTCGGGATTATCCCACGCGTCCTTGGCCCGATCAGGATTAAATTTACCTTTCATAAACCATTCCTAGGTTATCCGTTAACCAATTAGGTGGAGACGGTGATGGTGGCGCGGTCCTATACGGTGGCGTTTGAGGGGGTAGAGGCCCGCTTGGTTGAGGTGCAATGCGCCGTCTCGGCGGGTTTGCCCTATTTCGGCGTGGTCGGCCTGCCGGATAAGGCCGTCTCTGAGGCCAAAGAAAGGGTGCGCGCCGCGCTGGCTGCGATGTCGATTGCCTTGCCGTCGAAACGGATCGTGGTAAACCTCTCCCCCGCCGATTTGCCCAAAGAGGGGTCACATTTCGACCTGCCGATTGCTGTGGCCTTGTTGGCGGCTTTGGATATCATCCCCAAAGATGCCGCTGAATCGACGGTTTCATTGGGGGAACTGTCGCTGGATGGGCGGTTGGTGCCTGTGATCGGCGCCTTGCCCGCTGCTATGGCCGCCGCCGAAGAAGACCGCGCCCTTTTATGCCCCAAGGCTTGCGGGGCAGAGGCCGCTTGGGTCGGGGCTACACAGGTTTTGGCGGCCTCTACCTTGGATGAGGTGTTGCGTCATTTCACTGGCCAAAACCCGATCGCGCCCGCCGAAGCAGGCGAGGTTATTGCAGAACCTTTTGCGCGTGATCTGCGCGATGTAAAGGGTCAAGAACGCGCCAAACGCGCCTTGGAAATTGCAGCGGCGGGGCGTCATCATTTGCTGATGGTGGGCAGCCCAGGGTCGGGAAAATCGATGCTCGCCGCACGATTGGCAGGGATATTACCGCCCCTTTCGGCGGCAGAGGCGTTGGAAACCTCGATGATACATTCATTGGCGGGGCTGTTGTCCGAAGGGGGGATTTCGCGGACAAGACCCTTTCGCGAACCCCATCACACCGCCTCGATGGCGGCGATTGTGGGGGGCGGGAAGGGTGCGAAACCTGGTGAAATCAGTTTGGCCCATAACGGCGTTTTGTTCATGGACGAGTTTCCTGAGTTTCCCCGCGCCGTTTTGGAAACCCTTCGCCAACCGATTGAAACGGGGGATGTTGTGGTGGCGCGTGCCAACGCCCATGTGCGCTATCCCTGCAAGTTTTTGCTGATCGCGGCAGCAAATCCCTGCAAATGCGGCTATCTTTCTGATGCTGCGCGGGCCTGTGCGAAAGTTCCGATTTGTGGTGAAGATTATCTTGGGCGCATATCCGGCCCCTTAATGGACCGCTTTGATTTGCGCGTTGAGGTGCCGCCAGTTGCCTATAGCGATCTTGATCTGCCCGCCTCAGGCGATCCATCAAATGTTGTCGCCACGCGCGTGTTGCAGGCGCGCGACCGACAAACGGCACGGTTTGATGGCCAACCCAATATGCGCGTCAATGCCGATCTAGAGGGGGCAATGCTGGAAGAATTGGCGGCCCCTGATCCACAAGGGCGTGATCTGTTGGTCAAAGTCGCCGAAAAATTTGGTCTTTCGGCGCGTGGATATCATCGCGTTTTGCGAGTGGCGCGCACGATTGCCGATTTGGATCACAGCGATCTGGTGCGACTGCCCCATATCGCAGAAGCCGTCAGTTATCGGATTGTGGGTTCAAAAGGTTAAAGGCCGCGTTTGGCCTCTATCACTTGCCAGATCCGTTCGGCTGTATTTGTGCCATCAAACCGTTCCAATTCTTGGATACCTGTGGGCGAGGTGACGTTAATTTCCGTCAGATAATCCCCGATCACATCAATGCCTACAAATATCTGTCCCTTTTCGCGCGATAAAGGCCCGATTTTGGCGCAAATTTCTAAATCACGATCCGTCAGTCCCACCTGTTCGGGGCGTCCGCCTGCGTGCATATTGGATCGCGTCTCGCCAGCTTGGGGAACACGATTGATTGCGCCGACAGGTTCGCCATTGACCAAAATCACACGTTTGTCGCCCTTGGAAACATCAGGCAGGAATTTTTGCACGATCAAAGGTTCACGGTTGATCCCTGTGAACATCTCATGCAACGAGGCCAGATTGCGGTCATTTGGGTCAAGGCGAAACACCCCTGCTCCCCCGTTCCCATAAAGTGGCTTGAGGATGATATCGCCGTGGCGCGCTTTGAATTCGCGAATCATGTTTAGATCGCGGGCAATGGCAGTGGGCGGGATTAAATCAGGAAAGTTCAGGACCAACAGTTTTTCAGGATAATTACGCACCCAAAACGGATCATTTACGACCAATGTTTTGGGATGGATCATGTCTAATATATGGGTCGTGGTG
>CAWUUC010000174.1:0-3003 GCA_963924905.1 uncultured Paracoccaceae bacterium | reverse complement strand
TGAAGGCGACCGTTTGGATGTCCTGATGGATGGCGGTGTGCAACGCGGCAGTCATGTGCTCAAGGCGCTGTCATTGGGGGCAAAAGCCGTCGGTCTGGGGCGCGGCTATCTGTTCCCCTTGGCCGCCGCGGGTCAAGAAGGCGTAGAACGCGCCTTGGGACTGATGCAAGCCGAACTGACACGAGATATGCGCCTTATGGGGGCGAAATCTGTGGCTGAATTGTCCAAAGGAAATCTGCGGTTTCGATAACCTAACTGAAAACACTGCTGATTGGCGCATCGGCAAGGCGCAGGTAGGCGTGGTTATCAAAGCGGCACGCCTTCCGTTTTTGCGGCAAGATACACAAGGCCATAATTTTGTGGATACGACCGTCCAGACTCCAACACTCAAAGGCGTGAACATTGCCCCATGGGGCACGGCCAAACACTGGGAAGGTGATTTTCATGCGCCGTAAAAGTGGTATTTTCCACTGCTCCAAAACAATCAACGAAAACAGACAAGCGCGCGCGGGTGCGTAATGAGCGGCAAGGAAAAACCAGTAAGCATAAATAATGCTTATTTATTATAACGATAAACAAAAATATTGGTGCCCGCGGCCGGACTTGAACCGGCACGACCTTACGATCGGGAGATTTTAAGTCTCATGTGTCTACCATTTCACCACGCGGGCACGTCTAACTGTGTCAAACTTGGCACCGAAAATCCCTTTGCGCCATGAAGGCCGCACAAGACATCCGCAATATCCCAATGTTTCAACACCGCCGAGACGAGTCTCTATTAGGTTTCGTATCAAGGTGACGGCCAATGGACAAGCGCGATTTTGGCCCCGCGCGCAACTGGCTATAACAGGGCCAGCCAAATCCCAAAGGGTAAAACCACGATGCTTGCCAGATGACCCATGATAACAATAGAGGCCACTTTGTTCGGTTCTGTCTGAAATTTATCGGCCAACATGAAATTGAAAACCGCTGATGGCAGGCACGCAAATAATATAAAAGCCCCGCGTTCATATCCCGTCAGTGGGATCAAAAACAGGATCAAATAACACGCGATCAAGCGTAAACCTGTGGTCAAAACGGCCCCTTTCATGCCCACATTAGCATCCCTGATTTGACTGCCCGACAATCGCGCGCCCAGCGACAGCAGCATAAGCGGCACGACAACATTGCTGATCATCAGCAAAGGCGCATCCAGCCAAACTGGCAGATGCAGGCCCCATTGGGCAAAGGTGATACCAAAAAGTGTCGCCCAAACCAAAGGGTTGGCATAAACTGTGCGCCAATCGATCCGCCCACTGATCAGCGCTGCCCCCAAAGTGAAATGCAAGATATTGGACAAAACAAGCAACACCACCGCCGTAGGCAACGCCTGTTGCCCAAAGGCCAGAACGATCACGGGAATGCCAACAGGACCGACATTGCCAAACATGACACAGGGCAAAAAGGCCCGCCAACTGACCGTTGATATCCGCACAAAGGCCAACGCCAATATCCCCACCCCAAAGATATGCAAGGTTGCCGCGACTGAAAATAAAACTGCTGCAGCAGGGTCAAAATCCTTACTCGCCAAGGATGTGAAAATCAAAATTGGCAACATCAAATCGATGATCATTCGATTGACCCCCGCCAAATCAGGCTTGACCACGCGGCTATACCCAAAGCCCAGCACGACAATCAAAAAAACAGGAAAGACGATGGAAAGTATCTGCGACAACATTTAAATCTCGCGTCAGTCAAGCGGCATTGACGCGATGACCTAAAGGCCGAACCAAACATTGGCAACGGGTGCGTTGGCGCAATTGACAGTCGGATGTGCAGCCCTATTAATGACCCCACTAATTTCATGAGGGCCCAATGAAAAAACTTTATCCCGACGCCGCCACAGCGCTGGACGGTGTCTTATTTGACGGAATGCTGATCGCATCAGGTGGCTTTGGCCTCTGCGGTATTCCTGAACTGTTGATCCAAGGGATCAGACAGGCAGGCACACAAAATCTAACCGTGGCCTCCAACAATGCAGGCGTTGATGGCTTTGGCCTTGGCGTGCTTTTGGAAACGCGACAAGTCAAGAAAATGATTTCGTCCTATGTGGGCGAAAATGCTGAATTCATGCGCCAATATCTATCCGGCGAATTGGAACTGGAATTCAACCCCCACGGCACTTTGGCCGAACGACTGCGCGCAGGCGGGGCGGGTATCCCGGGGTTTTACACGAAAACTGGGGTGGGCACGATCATTGCAGATGGCAAAGACGTTAAAACCTTTGACGGCCAAGATTATATCTTGGAACGCGGCATCGTTGCTGATCTGGCCATCGTGAAGGCATGGAAGGCTGATCCATCTGGTAATCTTGTATTTCGCAAAACTGCCCGCAACTTTAACCCCCCCGCTGCGACATCGGGCAAAATCTGCATTGTCGAGGTCGAAGAAATCGTGCCACTTGGATCGCTTGATCCAGATACGATCCACCTACCCGGCATCTATGTGCACCGCATCATCCAAGGCCAACACGAAAAGCGCATCGAACAGCGCACCACCCGTCAGCGCGAGGTTTAATCATGTGGGATCGTAATCAAATGGCCGCACGCGCCGCGCAAGAATTACAAGATGGCTGGTATGTCAATCTTGGCATCGGTATTCCAACCTTGGTGGCCAATTATATCCCCGAAGGGGTCGAAGTGACCTTACAATCGGAAAACGGCATGCTTGGCATGGGCCCCTTCCCGTTCGAAGGCGAAGAAGACGCCGATCTGATCAATGCAGGTAAGCAAACCATCACTGAACTGCCACAAACCGCCTTTTTCGATTCCGCGCAATCCTTTGCGATGATCCGCGGCGGCAAGATCGATCTGACCGTGCTGGGCGCGATGGAAGTGGCTGAGAACGGTGATATCGCCAACTGGATGATCCCCGGCAAGATGATCAAAGGCATGGGCGGGGCGATGGATCTGGTTGCCGGCGTCAAAAAGATCATCGTGCTGATGGAACACTGCGCCAAGGATG
>CAWUUC010000173.1:0-4448 GCA_963924905.1 uncultured Paracoccaceae bacterium | reverse complement strand
ATGGTCGGGCCAGGGAGATTCGAACTCCCGACCTTCCGCCCCCCAGACGGACGCGCTAACCAGGCTGCGCTATGGCCCGACACGGCGTCTTCATAGCGGGTTTGCCGCCAAGGGCAAGTCCGAAAGCACATCAAGAGGCGGTCATCCGTTCCAGCAAAGCATTGGCCCGCGCCAAAAGCGCAATCGCTGCCTCATTTTCAGCGAAATGACCCTTGGGCAAAGCTTTTATTTGATCCAAGAGCGAAAGAGTTTTTGCGTGAGGGGCAGGCGCTTTGGGCGTGTCAAAATCAAAGCCGGGCAGGGTGGGCATATCAAGATCGCGTCCCGAATCGAGGGGTTTGGGGCGCGCTGCTGTGGGTTTGGCGGGATCTTTATCGCGTTCGGCCCGCCACAGCGCCGTTTCTAGTGCCACGACCGTCGCCGATTCGGCGCGATCGGTGGGGGTGGACACCTTGATATCGAAATTGGCCGCCAAGGCCTGTTCCAGTGCCTTTTCGGCGTCCATCTCTATATCCATAACATCTTCTGAGCCAACTAAGCCTGCTACATGACGAATACCTTGATCACGCAACACTTTTTGAACGCCACGAATGGTCATACCCTCGGCGTGGAGCAGGTATTTGATGCCCGTCAAAAGGGCGATATCGGCAGGGCGATAATAGCGCCGACCACCCGCCCGTTTGACGGGCCGAATTTGCGGAAAGCGACTTTCCCAAAACCGCAAGACATGCGCGGGCGTTTCTAGTAAGTCAGCGACCTCGCTGATGGTGCGAAACGCCTCGGGCGACTTATCCATTGGCTTTTGCCGTTACTTTTTCTTGCCTGCGGCCACACGATCTTTCATCAGATGCGAAGGGCGGAAGGACAAAACGCGGCGAGGACTGATCGGAACCTCATCGCCCGTTTTCGGATTGCGGCCAACGCGCGCAGATTTTGCGCGCACCGCAAAGGTGCCAAAGGACGAGATTTTGACCGTGTCACCACTGGCCAGCGCATCCGACATATGTTTGAGAACAGATTCGACCAAATCCGCTGATTCATTGCGGCTCAGACCGACTTCGCGGAAAACCGCCTCGCTGAGATCCATACGCGTCAGTGTTGTTTCAGACATCACATCCCCCCGTGGTTTGCCTAACCTTGGCCAAGGTTCGCACGCAAGTCAACACAACTGCATCGCAGAAGCCACGAGAATCCTTGAAAAATGCTAAATCCCGCAGATTTACCAGCGCAGAACGACCGCGCCCCATGCCAGTCCGCCGCCAATTGCCTCGGTCACAATCAAATCGCCCTGTTTGATTTGCCCGCGCGCGACACCCACAGACAGGGCCAAGGGAATCGATGCCGCCGAGGTGTTGCCATGGTCTTGGACGGTGACAACAACCCGGTCCATGGGCACTTGCATCCGTTTGGCTGTGCCCTCGATGATGCGGATATTGGCCTGATGGGGCACGATCCAATCGACATCGCCGCCGTCTAGGCCAATTTTTTCCAAGGCAGCATGAGCTGTTTCGGCCAGTTTTTCAACGGCATGGCGAAACACCTCTTTGCCGATCATGCGCAAATGGCCCGTTTGACCTGTGGACACCCCACCATCAACGTAAAGCAGGTCTTTGAATTGCCCGTCTGAATGCAAATCCGTCGAGAGAATGCCGCGATCTGTGCTGGTGCCGGCCCCTTGTTCCGCTTGCAAAATCAAGGCGCCTGCGCCGTCGCCAAACAGCACGCAAGTGCCGCGATCTGACCAATCCATCAGCTTTGAAAAGGTCTCTGCGCCGATCACCATCACGGTTTTGGCCTGTCCTGATAGGATCATCCCTTGCGCGGTGGACATCGCATAGACAAAGCCCGCACAGACCGCCTGCACATCAAAAGCAAAGCCGCGTGTCATGCCAATTTTTGCCTGGATCATTGAGGCCGCGGAAGGAAAGGTCAGATCTGCCGTGGATGTCGCCAAAATGATGGCGTCCAGATCGCTGGCCATCATGCCCGCATTGACAAGGGCAGCGCGGGCGGCGGCCGCCCCCAGATCTGATGTGGTTTCATCTGTGGCTGCATAATGACGGCGTTCAATGCCTGAACGGGTCTTGATCCATTCATCTGTGGTATCGACCAATGTTTCCAGATCCGCGTTTTCCACCACGCGCGCGGGCAAGTAATGCCCAACGCCTTTGACCACCGCGCGCAGTGTCATGCTGTGACCTCCGCTTTGGTAACTTGTTCGGCCAAACGCGCCAAGAACCCCTCACGCGTTAATTGGCAAGCAAGGCCAATCGCTGCGGCAACACCTGTGGCGTCTGATGATCCATGGGATTTCACGACCGTGCCATTTAACCCCAAAAATACCCCGCCATTGACGCGGCGCGGATCAATTCGGCGCTGCAATCGGCCCAAGGCCCGCATTGCAAACAGGGCAGATATTTTTGACAAGAATGTCGCAGAAAAGCTTTGTCGCATGATGTCGCCGATCAATTTTGCCGTGCCCTCGCCAGTTTTGAGCGCAATATTGCCCGTAAATCCGTCGGTGACAATGACATCCACGCGGTTTGATGGAATATCACCACCCTCGACAAAGCCGATATAGTGGAAATGGCCCGCTGCATTCGCACTGATCTTTTCATGCGCTTCGTGCAATTCGGCGCGACCCTTGTGCTCTTCGGTGCCGACATTCAACAGGCCAACGCGGGGCAAATCGGTTTTCAATTCGACACGGGCATAGGCCGCGCCCATTGTGGCAAATTGCAGCAAATCGGTGGCGTCTGCGCGAATATCGGCCCCGACATCCAGCATGATGTTAAATCCCGCAGGATTGCGACTGGGCCAGAGACACGCGATGGCAGGTCGATTGACCCCTGCCATTTTACGCAAACGCAGCATGGAAATCGCCATGAGGGCGCCTGTGTTGCCGCAAGACACCACGGCCTGTGCTGCGCCCTCGCGCACCGATGTCACAGCCCCCCACATAGAGGTATCCGCGCCCGTCCGCATCACGACTGAAGGTTTGTCTGTCATCTGGACAGTGCGATCCGCGTGGCACAAAGTGACGCGCGAGGACAGACTGCTTTGTTTGGCCAGAAGGGGCGTCAAAATGGCGCTGTCGCCATGCAAAATGAAATTTGCATCAGGATGCTCACTGGCAGAAATGACAAGGCCCGCGACAACTGTCGCAGGCCCTTTGTCACCGCCCATAGCATCCACCGAAATCACAAATCGGCTGGTGCCAATATTATGTGAGCCTTCGGTCGTCATCGCGTCAAGGCGCGGCTTACGCCGCGTCCTCGTCCATATCGACAGCTTTGGTCGCAACCACTTCGCGGGCGTCATAATGACCGCAGGAAGGGCAAACATGGTGTGGGCGCTTTAACTCGCCGCAATTGGTGCAATCTTGGGGGTTGCCAGCAACAAGTGCATCATGCGCGCGGCGCATATTCCGCTTAGAGCTGGTAACGCGGTTCTGTGGGACAGCCATATCGTGACCTCTGGATAGTGGGGTCATGCCCCTGATTTTGAACGGTTTTCAGGCAAGTTTTTCGCGCGACAGCTTGCACAAAAAAGCCCCTGAATGAAGCGCGGAACATAGTCGGATTTCTGCCAGACGCAAGCCCTATTTGACAAGTTTGCACAAGATGTCAGTTTTCGTCGGTTTTTGCCGATTTCAGCGCATCCGCAAGGCCCGCCAAACCCGCAAAAGGCCGCAGATCGGCATCTCTCAATGGCGCAACGCCTGGGGGTGCAAAGACGGCTTGGGACAAGGCTGCATCCTTGGCGCGGGGATAAAGTGGAAGGGCAAGGGTCAGCGCCTCGATCGCGATGGCGGCAATATCGATGATTTCTGGCATCGCCTCTTGATCATCGGGGCCGATTTCCATCTCGTCGGCGTCGGGTTCTTGGTAGTCGCGGATATAGCGGCGCTCGCAGTCATCGCCAAGACGGCTACGAACTGGGGCCAAGGTGATCGCGCAAGGTTGCACCACCACTGCCGTCATTTTCGCGCTAAGGCTCACATCGCCACGGCTTTCAGGTGCAAGGCTGCCCTTAAAGGCAAACTCTGGCAGGTCGAGCAAAGCCAAACTTTGGGCGATTAGCGCCCGTGCCGCGGCATCGGGCACAAAATTAAAATGAAGCGGCTTTTTGCCGCTGACGGCCGCCATACGAAAGGGAAGTTTCGGCATTTCCAGCATTTCGGTCATCTGACAGGCTCCTGACTTGGGCAATTTTGCGAACATTCTTGAACTGCGGCACATCCTTGTATAAGCCCAAGGAAGGCACATGGCGATACTGGCTTTGTCTGATTGGGACAAGGCGGATTCGTGGGGGATAGCACTTGGCACAACGGTTCAAAAGCGGATTAAGCGCGGCCCTGATTATCCTTTTGGCGGCCTGTAGCCCCATCATGCAAAAACATGGCTATCTTCCTGAACCGCAAGACGTTGATCGATTGATCGTTGGGC